>JAITAI010000176.1 GCA_031284195.1 Treponema sp. | reverse complement strand
GTAAGGAAAAATGCTCGACAAAAAACCGGAATGTGTTTACACTATACCTATGATGCTGGATTACAGTACCTATATCGCGGATTGGCCAGACCTGCCCTATCCGAATTTTATTGGATGGCTGAATGCGATCGAAGCCCGCTGGCAAGATAAGACCGCCATTTTATACCGTTCCGGGAAGCAGCAGGAATTTACCACCTGGTCTTTCAAGAAACTGGGGGCAGAGTGCCGGAGAATAGGCCGGGGCCTCTTAGCAGCGGGTCTGAGTAAGGGGGACCGGGTGGTCCTCTGGGCGGAAAACCGGCCTGAATGGATGGCGGTCTGGCTGGGGGCTGCTATTGCCGGCCTTACCGTGGTCCCCATTGATTTCCTCATATCCGAAGCGGAATGTCATAATATCCTGAACATAACCAAGGCCAAGGCCTTTTTTTATTCTTTTAGAAAACGGGACTTTGTGAATTCCCTGGTTGCTCAGGGGATTTCCTTCAATGTCCGGGTTTGTTTCAGCACCGAAGGGCTTAATGCCTATGAGACCTTCGGAGCCCACGCAGACAGCCAGACCCTTCCTCAGATGGAAGATATCGGGGAACAGGAGCCGGTATCCATTGTCTTTACCTCTGGGACTACAGGCTTTGCCAAGGGGGTAACCCTGCACCACAAGGGGATCATTGCCAATGCCAGCGCAGCGGTTCAGTCTCTCCGGGCGTATGATACGGATGTGTTCATCAATGTGTTACCCCTGCATCACACCTATCCTACCACCTGCTCTTTTATCTCCCCCCTTTCGGTGGGAGCATCCATCATCATTGTAGAGAAACTGGTAGGCAAGGTGGTCGTGGATGATATCCGGGACGGTGGCGGAACGTTCCTCATCGCCGTGCCCCTCCTCTACGACAAGGTGATGGCCGCCATTGATCAGGGCTACCGAAAACTCCCCGGTATCCTCCGAGTCCCCCTCAATGGTTTACGGAAAATCGCCCTGGACCAGGCCAAGAAGGGTAATTACCAGTTCGGCCAAAGGGTCTTTCGGTTTATCCGTAAGAAAGCAGGCCTCGCCTCGATCCGGATCATGGTTGCCGGAGGCGGCCCCTTGAGTCCCAAAACCGCGGATTTCTTTGATTCCCTAGGTTTTAATATGGTTCATGGATATGGGATGAGTGAAAACAGTCCCTTGATCAGCGTCAATACCCCCTGGTATAAAAACAACGTATCCGTGGGGCTGCCGGTTAAATACACGGATGTGCAGATTATCGATAAAAACGAGGAAGGTATCGGTGAAATTGCGGTAAAATCCCCCTCTATCATGCTGGGGTACTATGAAAACCCTGAGGCCACTATGGAGGTATTCACCGCAGAGGGGTATCTTAAGACCGGGGACCTGGGGTACCGGGATGAACAGGGTTTCATCTATATCAACGGCAGGAAGAAAAACCTCATTGTTAGTTCTGGCGGAAAGAACATCTATCCCGAAGAGATCGAGGCTCATTTTGATGGTTCCCGGGTTATTGGGGAGATTCTCATCTTGGGAAGGAAGGAACAGGAATTCGGGGGGGAGCAGATCTTTGCGGTGGTGGTCCCCAACAAGGAAACCCTGGAGATCGACTATCCAGGACAAGACCTGCATGAGACATTCCTCAAGGAAGTAGTGAAAAAAGAGATTGAACGGGTGAATCGCGGTTTGGGGGGGTATAAAAAAATAGCTGACTTTACCTTGCGGTATGAAGCCTTTGAAAAGAATGCCCAACAAAAAATCCGGCGTTTCCTGTATAAAAGTTACGAGAATCCCCCAACTGAAGCTTCCTCCTCGTAAGAGGCGCTTCCAGAGGTGCAGGTTTTTCCTGCATAGTTTCAGCTCATGGTTCATATTGTTCTTCATCGGTAGTCGAAGTACCCAGAGCATGAGTACTCCAACGACCGCTTCCTTGCGGTCTCTCCGGTTAGTTTATACGTTGCCACAGTGGTTTTTTAAAAAGACCGTGAAATTGTATAAAAAAGACATTGAGAATTGCTCAAAAATATACGGGAGTTTTCAAAAAAGATACGGGATTGGATCTGTACAGACGGGCTATTTCACTTCGGCCCGGTACCGGTTTCCCTTCCCGCTGCGCTTCTTCATTCAAGAGGACTCTTATAGGGGTGCGCCTCCCCTGCCGTACCGGACCTACGCCCATGGGCGTTTACTTTATTACTCATCACGAACCCCGCCAACCATCACGAACAACATGAACTTGTGGTTCCTATCTACCCTTTCTAACCACAAGTTCGTGTTGGTTCGTGGGGTTTGTGGTCACATTGCTTAAGTAAACGCATATAGACTACAAGTCCGGCGGACTTTTTTCTCTTTATCGGACTCCCGTTAAGGGAGGTCTTTACCGAGGTAGGGGTTGAGCGTATACTGAAGGAAACACCATAGAGCCTGTTTCACCATGGGACATTTTGAAACAGCCTTCGTTATTTTAGAGGTAAACCAATGAAAGGACCAGTATTAGTTGTTTTAGCTGCAGGTATGGGGAGCCGCTACGGCGGCCTCAAGCAGATGGACCGGATCGGCCAGGGAGGAGAGGCGCTTCTGGACTATTCGGTCTTTGATGCCCTCAGGTCGGGGTTTGAAAAAATAGTATTCATCATCCGCCATGATATTGAAAAAGATTTTAAGGACCTGGTACTCAGCCGCATGGCCTCCATTCCTTATGCATTGTGTTTTCAGGAACTGGACAGCCTCATTCCGGCGGAGGTCTTTAATCAGGCGAAGCAGGCAGGGAGAACCAAGCCCTGGGGTACAAGCCATGCCCTGCTCTGCGCTGCCCCTGTTATTGACGCCCCTTTTGCGGTGATCAATGCAGATGATTTCTACGGCCGCACGGCTTTTAAGGTCATGGGAACCTACCTTGCTTCCCCCCAGTTGACCGAAGGGGCCATCGTACCCTACCAGTTGAAGAAAACCCTGAGTCCCCAAGGTACGGTTACCCGAGGGGTCTGTGTGATACAGGACGGGTATCTAGAATCAGTACAAGAACTGACCGCAATTGCCCAAGAGGGTAGCCGGATTGTCAATACCGCAGCGGACGGGGTAAAGCAGGAACTTGCCCCGGATACTCCGGTATCCATGAACTTCTGGGGCTTTCCCACGAGTATATTCCCGGATCTGCGTCGTTATTTCGATGCGTTTCTCAAGGCCTCCGCAGGGCAGCCTAAGCAGGAGTGTTACCTTCCCCTCGCCGCGGATTGGTTCATCAAAAACAAGGTGCTTAAAATCCGGGTCCTCCCTGCTGATTCGGACTGGTTCGGGGTTACCTACCAGGAAGACCGAGGCGTAGCGGTGAACCGTATCGTTGAATTGACTAGCCAGGGCGTATACCCGGCCTCACTCTGGAATTCTTAATGAGTTTTTGCCCCCGGAGACTACAGGTCATGGGTCGTTTCTTTATGCTTAACCTTGTCTCAAAAGGGGGCTGGAGAGCCTTCATGCCTGGTAGCCTGGTATTGCCTTGGGTAGTAGTGAGTATCCTGTCCTGCGGGTTCTTTGAACCTACTACTGGGGTACTGTGGACTGATAGGCCTGAGTTCGCCCTATATGCGGAATATTTTAATTCCAGCCAAGAGCGCTATAAGATTGAAACCCGGTACTATGAATTCCCCGCGCAGCGTTTGACCGAAACCACCGAATCCCCGGATATTGTAGTGGGAAATTGGCTGAAAAGCGTCTCTACCCGCAACTTGTTCAAGCCCCTCAATAGTTTTTTTACCCAGGATCAGGTCGCAAAAACCGCTTTTTATCCCCGGCTCCTGGCCCTGGGTAACATTGAACATAAACAGTACCTGCTTCCAGTAGCCTTCAATATCCCTGCCATTGTATTTGCCCGGGCTAATGGGTCATTACTCTCAAACCCCTTTACGGTTACCTTTGAGGAACTAAAGGCCCTGGGGACCGGGTACAATATGGAGCAGAACGGTATATATTCCCGGATGGGCTTTTCCCCTGCATGGAACGATGAATTCCTTTTCATGGCTGCTACCCTTTTTAATGCCTCCTTCAGGGAAGCGGATACCCTCGCCTGGGATCCAGAAGCCTTGGAGCAAGCCATCGCGTACCTGCGGAACTGGACCCGGGAGTCCAATACCAGTATCCAGGCAGAGGATGAGTTTGTCTTTAAATACTGCTATGATCCTCCTGCCAAACTCGCGGCTTCAGGGCGGATCCTATTTACCTACATGAACAGTACGGACTTTTTCACCCTGACCCAGGAAAGCCGGGCTAATCTTGACTTCCGCTGGATCGCAGAACAAGATACCATTCCCCTCTTTGAAAAGACCGTGTATTACGGAATTTATAAGAAGGGAAAGGCAAAAAAGGCCGCTGCTGCCTTTACCCAATGGTTTTTTCAGGCTGAGACCCAGCGCTTGCTCTTGGAAATCAGCAGGAATCAAGGGATCCATGAGACCCGTTTTGGTATCAGTAGCGGTTTTTCTGCCTTGCGGACCGTTACAGAACAGATTTTTCCCCAGTTTTATCCCAGTCTCTTGGGACACACCCCTCCTGACGATTTCATGGCTCCCCCTAATATCCTTCCCCGGCATTGGAATAGCCTCAAGGAACAGGTCATCCTTCCGTATCTCCGGGACCGGATCCGGCAGACGGGGGAAGCAGCGCCCCGTCCGCTAGAAAGACGGGTCAACGATTGGTACCGGATCAATAATTTTTCCCATACTGAGTAGAGGGCATTTTAGGCCCGAGATACTCATGTAAAAATACCTATTTTCTTATTATTTTCTCTGGACATATCCCCTAGCAGGTACGAATATTAAACAAAGGGGAGTAAGATGATCCATACCATTGTACATACCAATGCGATTACCAATATCGGTTATGTAGCTCGTACGTCCAGAAATGAAAAAATATCCCTGCCTGTAGCTCCCTTACAGTATATCTATGCTCAATTTAAGCATGTTTCCGGGGTACAGGTGCCGGAAGGGGTCCAGGGTGTCCCCATCACTAAACTGAAGATTCTCGATTGCCTCATAGAGCAATTGGGTGAAATGAAGAAAAAGAAAGAGCCTATGCAGGGTTTGCTTACAGATGAACATATAGATGCTTTGATCGAGAAATACGAACAGCAGATTTATCAGAGCATGAGGTCAGGTATGGCTCCGATACCCTACCGGGAGGTTCCGGTAGTTCCCAGTGGTTTGGTTTTTGAGATGGTGGCGTAGGGGTATATGGTAGATGGAACTGCTTGATAGAGATGTATCATCCTACAATTTTTACCCGTTAGTTTTAAAAAATCCGCTTATATCAGCTGATTTGTACGTTATTTAATTGACAGTACATTGGAAAGCGTTTTATAGTACCTTATAATGAATGCTTTAAGTAGGCAACAGCTAATAACCTATTATGAACGTTATAAAACCAATGAAGTAATCTTTAATAAAGAAATAATTGAAGTTACGGGACTCTTGACCAAGCAAATATGTTTGAGATGTATGGGGAAGTTATGGCCTTGTATTATTTATGCTGCTTCTCTTCAGATGGTGAAGGTCTTGGTGAATACCAAATCAGGGTTAATGCAAAGCCTCCAAGAAGCTAACCAAGGGGCGAATATTCGATTTTGCTTTAAAGGAAGTGAAGGAGGGGCTCCGGTAATCTTCTTTGTTACGGTCCGATCTGTCGGGTATATTCCTTATGGCGGTTCAAAAGACACGGCTATGATTACCCTGCAATTTGTCCAGCAAGCCCCGGATTATTTAATCGGAGTCCTGGGACGGATTCTGGATACTACCGCAAACTCCCAGAGTACTTCTAAGCGCCGCGGAGAGCGGATCATTATTACCAGTGAAACCCAGCGTATGCTCAGTATCGTGTCCAAGGAGACGACTGTTTCTGTTCAAGGGGTGCCACGGCAGTGTATATTACGGGATATTTCGTTCTATGGCGCTAAAATCATCATCATGGGGCTGGCCAATTTCTTGAACGAGCGGGAGGCGGTTCTCCGTATAGATTTTGATGAACCACGGGAAAGTTATTTCTTAAAAGGGAAATTTCTCCATTCGGAAACCGTCGAGGGCCGAAAGGACCTGGTGGCCATGGGCATGTCTTTTTATGATGATCTAATCCCCATGAAATATAAAATACGAATCAATACCTATATTACCCAGGTACGGGCAGTTAATCGGACAGATCCAAATGCCGTGTTGGAGGCTTCTCAAGAAGCGTCTCCCGGTACCTCTGAAACCGTTTAAGATAGGGAGACTGAGAGAGTGAGGGAGGAAGTACTCAGCCTGATAACTTGAGTACTTCGTAAAGCGTAATAGCATAGTTTTTTCAAAACAGATATCAGGGGGATCTTAGGTTCGATGAAAAAGGCCTCTGAAAAACCAGCATTGAATCAGCGGCTCCCATGCGCTAAACTTACACAGGTTTTTACGTCATTTCTTTCGTCGATAGGGTTATCTGAAGGTTAAGGCTGTACCAGGTACGAAAATTGAGGAAAACCGATTAGGATGTTTGATTTTATATGAACAGAGAAAACCCCCTCGAAGTCCGACCTACTCCAAACCGTAAAGAAAAGATTGTGTTCTTATCGGTCCCTGAGTCCTTAAGAGGACCGGTTGACCCCGTATCCCCTGCTGGGGAGGGGTTTACCATCGATCCTGCTATTCCGATTCCCGTAGAATTGGCGCCGGGGGCAGAGGTCTTGGATGTGGAGGAACTTTCCTGGGAGATGATCCTCGCAGGCATGATACGAGTGGTTGCAGAGGATCCTGAAGGGATGAATGCCCTGTACTACCGTCGTTTTGTCATGGCGGTTAAGCCGAATATTTTAACCGAATTTACCACTGCGGCGCTTCTCAAGGCGCGCAATGGCGATTATGCTCTGGCCCTTGAAATTATAGGCTTGCTGGAAGGGCTTTTTCCCGGCTTACCGGCGCTGCTTCTCAACCGGGCGCTGATTCTGGAAGAACAGGCCCATGCCCGGGCCGAACTTACCGGGGTAGAGGATTTGGCCTATAAAGCCTACCAAGCAGTACTGGATCTCCACCCTCCTTTTCCCCAGGGGATCTTTAATGCAGGCTTTTTCTTTATGAAACGCCGGAACTTTGAAGAGGCCCGGGAATGTTTTCAGACCTATCTTCAGTTGGGAGATGAGCCTGAAAAACAGGAACAGGCGGCCCTCATGTTGGAAGAAATTCAAAACCATAACTTAGATGATGCCATGTTCCGGGAGGCCTATGATTGTATTCGGGAAGATAGGGCAGCCCAGGGGATTGTTGAGATTGGGAATTTTCTTGAACGTTATCCTCATGTCTGGAACGGTTGGTTTCTTCTAGGCTGGGGACTCAGGAAGCTGGGCCGTTGGCATGATGGGATTGGGGCTTTTAGAAAAGCCATAGAACTGGGGGGGGATACCAGCGATACCAGAAACGAACTGGCCATTTGCTTGATGGAAAGCGGAGATTGGGCAGGAGCCCGGAAAGAGCTGGAAACCGCCCTTTGGGAAGAGCCTGAAAACGTCAAAATCATTTCCAATCTGGGGATCCTCGCCCGTAAAAGCGGAAACCTCCAAGAGGCTGCAGGATTTTTCCGCACCGTCCTGGAGCTAGACCCCCAAGATCCGGTGGCCCAGGCGTATTTTAAAGGGTGATGCAGGGTACCGCGTTCTTTGAACGAACCCAGGGATTCAGGGCTCTTTTGATAAGGCCGATACGTACTTTCTCCGGGATACTACCAGAGATTGGAGTTCTGCTAACATGGACTTGTCCACTTCTTCAGCGATGGGGAAAATGTACTTGACCGTTTCTTCGGTGTACCGGTCGATAAATGCGGTGTTTACCACAAACCCCAGGGCTATCATATTGGAGATCCGATCCGCTACCTTGAGGGTCTTTGCGTACCGGGAGCCGTTTTCCAGGATCCGGGTAAGAAACTCCGGCTTTGTTTCACCCTGGAAACGGGTAACTTCCAGAACCAGGTCATACACCGAAGGGCTTTCATAATCCACAGATAACAGGAGATTATGATTGAAATCCGGTACATCCTCAATGAGATCATGGACAATCGACGCCTTGAGGAGAACTGAATCCACATACCCATAGTCAATGAGGGTGGCCATGGTATCCAGTTGGTGCCTGAACATATTTCCCCCTCCTTCCCGTACTTTACCGATCAATGCGGTGGCAAGCTGCATATAAGGGGCAAGATGGGTTCCATTAAGCCGCAGCATCTCCTCGGTGGTCATGGTAAAGGCTCCTGATCCGGTGTAGTCTGGGGTACATCCTTAAAAAGATCCCGTATATAGGCGCTCAGTTTTTCGGTCCGTTGCAAGGCATCCGCTAGTTTCACCTGTTCCCCTTGCACCAGATCCGGGGGGGCGTTTTTCAAGAAATGTTCATTGGCAAGTTTCGATTGAAGACCGGCGATAAAGGTACGATCTTTTGCTATGTCTTTGGTAAATTTACGCTGCAAAACCTCCATGTCCACGGCTTCGGCAATATACACAAAGGCTTCAAACCCAGAACCCACTAGGCCAATAGAACCAGAGGGCCTGGTGAGGGCAGGTCCAGGTTCTTCAATGGTAATGTCCCCCATACCTGCCAATAGTTGCATCAATTCCTTATTTTCTTTAAGGAAAAGCCCAGAAGCGCCGCTGGAACTGAGCCGAACCAGAACCGAGATTTTCTTTTCCGGGGGAATCGTACATTCGCTCCGCAAGGTACGGACCATGCGAACCAGTTCTTGCAGCAGGGCAAAATTTTGTTCTGTGTCAGGAGCATTCCGGGCTTCTTCATATACCGGATAGGAGGAAGTCATGAGCATCCCTTGGGTATGAGGGATTTGTTCGTAAATGGCTTCGGTTATAAAAGGAAGCAGAGGATGGAGGAGCCTTAAGGATTCGGCGAGCACCTCCAGGAGCACCGTGGTGGCCCGATCCTTTTCAGCATCATCCCCAGTACGGAGGGATAATTTCGTCGCCTCTACATACCAATCACAGAAGTCGTTCCAGAAATAATCATAAGCCGTAGTGGCCGCGTCATTGAAACGGTATGCGAGGAAGGCTTCGGTTAAGGTCTTGGCCGCCCGGTTAAGCCGGGCATAAATCCATTGGTCCACAGGCTTGAACCGGGGACGCTCAACCAGGCTCCGGTTCTCCAGGTTCATCAGGATGTACCGGCTGGCGTTCCAGATCTTATTGGCAAATTTTGAGCCGAGTTTAAAGGATTCTTTATCCACCAAAAGGTCTTGCCCCTGGGCGCATAAAAAGGCCAAGGTGAACTTCAGGGCGTCTGCGCCGAACTGGTCTACCAATTCCAAAGGGTCAAGGCCGTTTCCAAGGGTCTTGCTCATCTTCCGGCCCTGTTTATCCCGCAATAAGCCGTGGATATAGATATCCCTGAAGGGAACCTTTCCGGTAAACTCAAGCCCTGCCATGATCATCCGGGAGACCCAGAAGAAAATGATGTCATAGGCGGTTACCAGGGCAGAGGTCGGGTAAAACCGATGAAAATCATTGGTTTTATCAGCTTCATCCAGCGCTGCCCCTGGCCAGCCCAGGGTACTGAAAGGCCAGAGCCAGCTTGAAAACCAGGTATCCAGCACATCTGGATCCTGCTTGAGGCGTTCATCACCACAGTAGGGACAGACGGACGGATCCTGCCGGACCACAATCGTTTTACCGCAGGAAGGACAGTACCACGCGGGAATCCGATGCCCCCACCAGAGCTGCCGGCTGACACACCAGTCCCGGATGTTTTCCAGCCAATGCCGGTAGGTGTTCTCCCATTTTCGAGGGTAAAAGATGAGTTCACCCCGCTGCCAGGCAGCCAGGGCCTTTTCCGCCAAAGGCTGCATCCGTACAAACCACTGTTCTGAAAGGAACGGTTCAATCACCGTATGGCAGCGATAACAATGGCCCACCGCATGGGTGATGACCTGTTCTTTTACCAAAAATCCCCCTGCCTTGAGGTCAAGCACGATCGCTTCCCGGGCAGCTTTCACGGTCAGACCCCGGTATGGCTCAGGAACCTGATCGTTAAGCCTTCCATCAGGGGTAAGGATGGAGATGACCGGAAGGGCGTGGCGTTTCGCCACTTCCCAGTCATGGGGATCATGGGCCGGGGTAATCTTCAGCGCCCCGGTACCAAAGGCCTTGTCCACATAGGTATCGGCCACCACCGGGATCCGGCGATCCGTGAGGGGGAGGAGGAGGGATTTTCCGATGAGGCCCTGGTACCGGGGATCTTCCGGGTGGACCGCCACCGCAGTATCTCCCGGCATGGTTTCAGGCCGGGTGGTGGCTACTTCTATAAACCCCGGGGCATCGTCTCCAGAGGCATAGGGGTATCGGATATGGTATATCTTTCCTTCCATGTCCTCATGGTCCACCTCATCATCTGAAAGGGCTGTACCACAGGAGGTACACCAATTAACCAGGTAATTTCCCTTATACAACAGGTTTCGTTCATAAAGGGACACAAAGACCTCTCGCACTGCCTGAGAAAGGCCCTCATCCAGAGTAAACCGTTCCCGGGACCAGTCCACGCTGGCCCCCATCCGGGCGATCTGCCGGGAAATAATCTGATGGTACCCTTCTTTGACTTCCCAGGTTTTCTGTACCAGTACTTCCCTGTCCAGATCATGCCGGTTCTGTCCCTGAGCCTTGAGCTGCTTCTCCACTACGTTTTGAGTGGCAATCCCCGCATGATCCGTACCGGGAACCCACAATACCGGTACTCCCCGCATTCGATGAAACCGGATGAGGATGTCCTGGAGACTTATATTGAGCCCATGCCCCAGATGCAGCATCCCCGTAACATTAGGAGGAGGAATAACCATCACATAGGGGGGCTTTCCGCTTCCTTCCTGGGGCTTAAAGGCCCCCTGCTCTTGCCACTGAGTATAGATCCGGTCTTCAAAAGACCGGGGATTAAAGGACTTTTCCAGTTCAATCTTGTGCAGCTTAAGTTCTTTCATGTAATTGCCCTCATGTTAATCGTCCTTATAATAACCGCTATCATCAGGTATTGT
>JAITAI010000046.1 GCA_031284195.1 Treponema sp. | reverse complement strand
ATATCCATCTGCAAGAGGGGAAAAAAGTCTGTCTCGACTGTTTCTCCTCATACAGCCGGTTTATGTAAAGGGACTCATTTGTAAGGGTATGGGAGGGTTGATGGTGAAAGGGGATGATTACCTGCCAGTAGCAGAAGATTACGAGTCTATGAATGTGGAGGCGCTTGAAGCGCGGCTTACCCATCTGGGTGAAGAACGTGAAGATGCGGAGGAGCTGCGGGATATGAGACAGGACAGCACGTTCCTGGCGTGTACGGGCGAAGATTTACCGAAAAAATACAAAACTTGGAAGAAGCCATTAAGGTAATTAAAGACGTACTCACAAAAAAGACCTGGTAATTAGTTCCCGTAGTTCAAAGGAGGTGATTGCCTATAAATTTTCCTGGGCGATCTTTGAAGAATTCAGGTTAACTCCTGGGCTTAATCTAGTAGGGATTCAGGCGGGGGTTAAAGCCCTGCTCTAAAAAGCCGCGAACACTTCGTTTCCGATGCAAGGTTTCTTTCTTATACATACAAAATATACAAAGCCAGCATGTACCCCTATAGAGGGGGCCTGGATTTTTTGTATATATAAACGGCCCGGCTTGGCGGAAGCGGTTTGGGCCGTATCCTGAGCCTGGGGAAGAACCGGATTTCCTCATGCTAAGGCCGCATGAAGGATGCGGCTGTCCTTTCCAGGGGAAAGAGGCGGAGGGTAAATCGTATCTCCCGAATCAGGAAACACCCAAGGCCTGACCCTTAAGCCCTGAAAAGTAAAAAGAGCGAACATACTTGCCATACCCCCTGAACTGCTTTCATAAAGCAGCCTGTCCCCTTGCGGTCTATGGCAGCGGCTCTACCCTAAGGGAAGGACCGCGCTTTCGATTGAAACCGCACATAATATTTCTTTTATTTATTTAAAAAATAGGATAGTATGATGAAGGGAGTGTTAAAAATGGGTAATACAGAGAGCAGCCAGAGGGCTGTCCATGTAAAAAGTGTTACTGCTACGGGTTTTGCAGAAGCGGATATTGGTCTTATTGGCCTTGCGGTGATGGGGGAAAACCTCGTGCTTAATATAGAAAGCAAAGGGTTCGCCGTGGCGGTGTTTAACCGAACTGCAGCTAAGGTGGAGAGCTTTATCCATGGCCGGGGGGCGGGTAAAAAAATCCAAGGCCACCAGGATCTTGCTTCTTTTGCCCGGGCCCTCAAGCGGCCTCGGAAGGCCATGATCATGGTAAAGGCCGGAGACGCAGTGGATGACACCATTGAACAACTGCTTGAGGTCTTCGAGCAAGGGGATATTATCATAGACGGGGGTAATTCCAATTACCAAGATACCATCCGGCGTACCGCCTATGTAGAATCTAAAGGGCTCTGGTATATCGGTACCGGCGTATCCGGGGGTGAGGAAGGGGCCCTTACAGGTCCATCGCTTATGCCGGGAGGCTCTTCTGCGGCTTGGCCCCTAGTAAAGCCCATCCTGCAGGCCATCGCGGCCAAGGTTGAAGGGGGTGTTCCCTGCTGCGACTGGGTGGGAGAGAATGGGGCAGGCCACTTCGTTAAAATGGTGCATAACGGCATTGAATATGGAGATATGCAGCTTATCTGCGAGACCTACCATGTATTGAAGCAGGTCTTGGGCCTTTCCCACGAGGCTATGGGGGATGTCTTTGATACCTGGAATAAGCGGGATCTGAACAGTTACCTCATCGGAATCACCCGGGATATTCTCCGGTTCAAAGATAGTGATGGAGAGCCTTTGGCAGAGAAGATCCTCGATACTGCGGGACAGAAAGGGACCGGTAAGTGGACGGGGATTGCGGCTCTGGAATTCGGGGTGCCCCTGACCTTGATCGGAGAAGCGGTGTGGAGCCGTTGTCTTTCTGCAGCTAAAAATGAACGAGTTCGCTCTTCTAAAATTTTCTCCGGTCCGAAGATTTCCAAACCTGCGGAGACCGACGCTTTTATTCAGGATTTGGAAAAAGCCCTCTACGCGGCTAAAGTGGTCTCCTATGCCCAGGGCTACCTCCTGATGCGGGAAGCGGCCAAGGAATACAAGTGGAACTTGAACTACGGCGGTATTGCCCTGATGTGGCGGGGAGGCTGTATTATCCGGTCGGTGTTTCTCGGTAAGATCAAGGAAGCCTTTGATAAGAAGCCGGACCTGGAAAACCTGCTTTTGGATCCCTTTTTCACTTCGATTATTGAAGATGCTCAAGCCTCTTGGCGCCGGGTAGTAGCCGCTGCAGTGGAAAACGGTATCCCGGTTCCGGCTCTTTCCAGCGCCTTGGCCTACTTTGATGGTTACCGGAGTGACTGGCTGCCGGCCAGCTTGCTCCAGGCCCAACGGGATTACTTCGGAGCCCATACCTATGAACGGGTAGACAAACCTCGAGGTGAATTCTTCCATACCAATTGGACCGGTCATGGAGCCGTTACCAGTGCGTCCACTTATACGGTCTAATTGGTTCACTATATTTTTGGAGGTATGATAATGGCATCCTTATCCATTCCTGCTGCTGCAGGAGCAACCCATGATCTCTTGGCCCTGGGAGCCTTGGTTACTCGCCTAGATCCAGGGATCATCCCCTTTACCGAGGCAAGCGCCTATACGCTCCATGTTTCCGGGGGGGAGTACAATGTGGCAAGCAACTTGTCCACCTGTTTCGGTTTACGCACCGCTATTGCCAGTGCCATGGTGGATTACCCTCTGGGGAAACGGATCGAATATGCGGTACAAAAAGCAGGGGTCAGTCCCTATTTCCAGCGATTTGCCTTTGATGGGGTCCGGGGACCTAACATGGCCATTGTGTGGAGCGACCGGGGGCAGGGAGTACGAGCGCCGGTGGTATTTTACAACCGGGCCAATGAGGCTGCAGGACGGCTGAAACCAGGCAGTTTTGACTGGAACAGTATCTTTGCTTCTGGAACCAATGGTGCTCCCCGGGTCCGTTGGTTCCATTCCGGGGGAATTTTCTCAGCCCTGTCACCTACCACCCCGGAACTGGTCATTGAAGCCATGGAAGCCGCTAAAAAGGCCGGTGCAGTGGTTTCTTTTGATCTTAACTACCGGGCGAAACTCTGGGCAGTGGCTGCAGCAGAACAGGGGCTTACCTCAGAACAAGCCAGCGAAGGAGCGGCTAAGACCCTGCGTAAGATCGTACGCCATGTGGACATCCTCGTGGGTAATGAAGAGGATCTCCAGAAGGGTCTCGGGCTCAAAGGGCCGGAACTAGAATATCGAGGGGCACAAGCTGCCAGTAAACTGGACCCTGGAACTTTTTTAGGCATGATGGAAAGCGTGGTCAAGGATTTTCCCAACATCAAAGCCGTGGCAACCACCCTTAGGGATGTACATTCTACCAACCGTCATTCTTGGAGCGCGGTATTGTGGCTTGAGGGTAAGAGCTATGTGGCTCCCACCAGTGAACTGGATATATACGACCGGGTAGGCGGAGGTGACGGCTTTGCCGCCGGACTCTTCTATGGACTCCTCTCCGGCAAAAGTCCTGAAGAAGCGTTAAAACTCGGCTGGGCTCACGGGGCCTTAATTACGACCACCCCTGGCGACACGTCCATGGTGAGTCTGGATCAGGTAGAAGCCTTTGCTCAAGGCGGCTCTGCCCGGATTCAGCGTTAGCCTATCCCCTTTCAAGGAAGCGGGGGAACCGGCCCCCCGCTTGCCTTCATTTTGATAAGAGCCGATGCAGTTTTTCACCTAATGCAATGGCTTCTTCAGTGGTTGGTGTGGAAGTCTGAATAAACAGACCTTTCCGGCCAAAGAAGTCAAGCAGCTTTTTTGAATATTCCGCCAAATCCACCTGGGCATCGTTGATATGATCCCAGTAATTATGGCGCAAACATAAAACCGTTTTCCCGGCTGCAGCATCCCGGATCATTTCCCAGTTCGGTACCTGGGGGATCGTAAAATCTAAGCCCCGTAAACCAGGGGTTTCCATCATGGCTCCCACCACATTCTGCACATTTCCGCAGGAATGAATTACAATGCCTCCTGCGGCTTCGGCAATTTTAGCATTGTATGCCACGCCAAATTCCCGGTACAGTTTGGGAGATAAGAGGGCTGCAGTATCATCACTGACCCGCACCCCTACCTCCCGGGGAATATGCCATACCTCATGGCTTATACTGTAGAAGTTCTTGATCCGCTTAAACTGTTCCTTGATGTACAGAATGGTCGCTTCGGTTACTTTTTCCAATAGGGCATGCACTTCATCAGGATAGGTCAGGGTTGCTTCAATAAAAGAGGTATAATCCCAGATGAGGGACGCAGTTACCAAGGGGGAGGGTACATTAACCACTCGTAAGGGTATGGAAGAATGGCTCTGTAGGTAGTCCAGGCGTTTCCACGCATCCTGATACACAGGGGTATTTACCGGATCAGGTATTTCTAGTTTATACACATCCTCTACATTCTCCTCCCGGATAAGGGGTGTTATCCAGGGGTCAGCCTCATCATTCACTTTATACTCACAGCCAAAGGCCGCGGCTACAATACCGATACCCTTGTTAGGCTTGATGTTGGGAAACCCGTAATCGTATACCCCCTCCCGTTTCGCGGAAAAATCCTCAGCCCATTGCAGTTCCGCATCATCATTATAAAAGAAGTCTTTCGTTGCACCATGAAAAGGCCCCACTTCAATAATAAAAGGAACTTCCTCCAGGTCTTCAAGCCGCCAGTTTGCGCCGATCCTTTGTTTTTTGGTTTCAATATCCAATATGTTACTCATCCGTATCCCCTTTTTTACCGTCTTGATACGATATATTTTTTCTTAATTATCAAGGCTTAATAAGAATCTGTCAAGCTAAGTCGTGGGATGATCCCTCAAAATCTAACCCCCATAGTCTCCAGGAGCGTCCAGTGATGGTATACCGGTTTATGGAAGAGAACCGGTATACCATCTGGGAGATGGCTGGGTTTTTGAGGTAAGTTGCAGTGTCTATGACTGATGGGTAAAGCAGTGGGTGTCTGAGCAGCGGAACATAGCCGATACCGAGCCGGCAAATTCGAATCACGGAATTCCGATCTGCCCGAATCTCTTGAACCGGGACTTTTCCACTGAA
>JAITAI010000130.1 GCA_031284195.1 Treponema sp. | reverse complement strand
AATTTGTATCACTTTGCGTAATGTGAACACGCCCTAGTATGCCAAAGGCGAAGGAGGCGGGAACGCCATGTACAACCGTTTTCGCCGATAAAGATGAGTACGTTAAGGAAGCGGTTGTTATCGATTGTTACAGTTCCCCGTTGTATGGGGAAGAGGCGGATGATTTTTTCCATTATTCCTGGGATATTTTAATGGTTTGAGTTATCATATTTTCTTCAGGTGAACAGGTCCTAGGGTTTAACCTGATCCGCGTCTTTCCCTTGCCGTGATTCTTGTTCAGTAGTATATTTTTTTAATGCGTATTGTATCGTGGAATGTCAACGGCATACGGGCAGTGGAAAAACGAGGCTTGGTGCAATGGATACAGGATGAATCGCCAGATATACTCTGTCTCCAGGAAACCAAGGCCCACCCGGAACAGCTTTCACCGGAATTAATCAGCCCCCGAGATGGGGGTGGCAGAGTTTACACATCTTACTGGGGCAGTGCAAAAAAGTCTGGGTATTCTGGGGTTGCCATATACAGTAAACCTAAAGCTCTGGAGGTAAAACCCTTGGGTATAGGGGAATTCGATGCTGAAGGACGGGTATTAGCTGCGGATTTTAAGGATTTTGTGCTTATCTGTGCGTATTTTCCCAATGCTCAGGAAGCAGGAGCCCGGCTGGATTATAAACTGGCTTTCTGTAGAGCTATACAGGAACGGTGTGATACCCTGGTATCCCAAGGCCGCCACCTGGTACTCTGCGGAGATTACAACATAGCCCATACCCCCTTGGATCTCGCCCGGCCCAAAGAGAACGAAGGTAATCCAGGATATCTCCCGGAAGAGCGGGCCTGGATGGATACCTTTACCCATGCAGGTTACGTGGATACGTTTCGTCATTTTCACCCCGGTGAACCAGGGCACTATAGCTGGTGGTCCTACCGGACAGGGGCCCGGAAGCGAAACGTAGGATGGCGGATTGATTACCATTGTGTGGATCCTCTGTTTATGCCCCAGGTGCGAGATGCAGCTATATGGACTGATGTAGCGGGTTCGGATCACTGTCCCGTAGTATTGGAAGTGGACCTGACGGGGACCGGAGATAGGATGCCCTAATCACCGATACCATTACGTGAGGAGTACCTAAGATGCAAAAAGTGGAGCAGTACCATACCAAAGAACCAAAATCCCTGTTTATCCTGCGGATAAGCCTTGAAACGATTAGTCCTCAGATATGGAGGCGAGTCCAAGTACCGGGGTCTTTTACCTTGGGAGATCTCCATAGGGTTATTCAAGATGGTATGGGCTGGGATAATGACCATCTCCATATCTTTACCCTGCACACGATGCAGTATGGTCCTGTATCATTGATGGATGATTTGGATATGAACGATGAGGACGAATATAGCCTTGACGAACTGGGATTGCGGGATAAGCAGCGTTTTCAGTATACTTATGATTTTGGGGATACCTGGCAGCACCAGATTCTAGTATCCAAAATCATCCCCGCCGCAGGATGTTCTGATATAGATAAGCAGTATGCCTGTTGTCTCAGCGGTAAAAGGGCCTGTCCTCCTGAAGATTCAGGGGGTCCCTATGGGTATGGGGAACTGTTGGAAACCCTCAAGGCCTCAGTAACCCATAAGCAGCAATTACCCGAATGGCTTGCATGGCTTCGAGACTTTGATCCAGACTATTTTTCCCTGGATGAGGTCAATAGCCTGCTCCGTCCTGGGATATAGAGGAGTTGAACCAGTAGCATGCGGATTAAATACAATGCCCCCACCATATTGACCTTTACCTTTATCAGTGTTTTGGTGCTGATTCTTTCAAGTACCCTGTTACCCTCCTTGACTGAATCCTGGTTTATGGTTCCTGGCAAGGGCAGCTTTGTTCCTTTCCGAATACGGAACTGGGTAACCTTGGTAACCCATGTGATAGGCCATGCCAACTGGACCCACCTGATTGCTAATTTTTCATTGATCCTCCTCATTGGGCCTATTCTGGAAGAACGGTACGGTTCCTGGCCCCTCCTAGAAATGATCTTCCTCACCGCCCTTGTTACGGGAGTGCTTAACGTCTTTTTATTCTCCAAAAGCCTGTTGGGAGCCTCTGGGGTAGCCTTCATGATGATTCTTTTGGCTTCCTTTACGAATTTCAAAAAAGGAGAGATTCCCCTCACCTTTGTCCTCATCCTGGTATTATATCTGGGGAGGGAACTCTTTAACTCCTTGGCGGCAAATACTATTTCGGAATTTGCCCATATTATCGGAGGATTTTGCGGCAGTATTTTCGGTTTCTTTAAGACCTCCACCACTAAGCCATGAGGGGTTCCTGCCGAAATGCCTCATTTTGAAATGTTACCATGAGTAACTTTAAGTTCGTATAGACTTAGAGTTACAATATGTCTATTGGGGATTTCTGATGGTTTTTTAACCTCTTAGTAACTCTTTATCCAGTCTAGACTTATATCTTCACCTAATTGCTTGTAATACACCAACTTATATCATTTGGGTAACATTTTTGATGAGGCAATGCGCCTGCTTGTACTGAGTTCCCTCTCTTAGCTATACTCATAGGTATGATTAAGGAATTTCTTTCCTACGATAGGGTACGGAATAATGGGCTCAAATTAGCCCACCGGATTTATCAAACCGGATTTATCCCAAATGTTATCTATGTTTCCCTGCGGGGAGGAGCCTATCTGGGGAACCTGATAAGCGAATATTTCAAGGTGGTCTGTAAGGGGAAACGGCCGGTGTATTATGCCGCAGTGGTGGCCCGATCCTATACAGATGTCCGAAAGTCGGAAAAGATCATGGTTGAGGGTTGGACCTATGCACCGGAACACCTGCGGGTTGGGGATAAGGTCCTCTTGGTAGATGATATTTTTGATTCTGGCCGTACCATCAATTACTTGGCAGAGATCATCCTGGCCAAGGGGATACCCCGGCAGGATTTTAAGGTGGCGGTGCATGACTATAAATATTTTTATGATAAACCCGAACAGCTTCCCATCCAGCCTGATTACTGGTGTCGCAAACATGAGGTATCGGTCAAAGATGAAGATCGATGGATCCATTATCTGAGCCATGAACTGGTAGGATTGAGCGCAGATGAACTAGAAACCTACTATTTTGTCCAGGATTCAGAGCTGCGGGAGGTCTTGGCTATGCTGCAGCCGGAGGCTTGATGATCTGCGGACTCGATGAGGCAGGCCGGGGACCCCTGGCCGGTCCGGTGTGCGCTGCGGCAGTGGTACTCCCTTCAGACTTTCCCTTGACCTGCTTAGGGGATTCAAAAAAACTTTCCCCTGCCCAACGTGAAAAAGCACGGGTATGTATCAGCGTGAGGGCCTTGGGCTGGGGTATTGGCTGGGCATCGGAAACGGAAATTGATACCCTCAATATCCTGCAAGCCAGTCTCCTAGCCATGAAACGGGCCTTTGAAGCCATGGTAGCGCAATGGTCCGGGGGATTCGCTCTTGCGGAAGCAGTGGTTGACGGCTTGTACGTTCCGGATCTTCCCATCCCCTGCCGCGCTGTAGTCAAAGCGGACAGTCTTATCCCGGAAGTCATGGCTGCTTCGATCCTTGCCAAAACCGCCCGGGATAAGCTTATGGAACAGTATGCCGTGCTTTACCCTGAATACGGCTACGAAAAACATAAGGGCTATCCCACCAAGGAACACAAGGA
>JAITAI010000307.1 GCA_031284195.1 Treponema sp. | reverse complement strand
TTCCAGTTCTTGCATGAAGGGGTATATCTCCTTCCACAGCGGTTCCAAGGTGTCGGTCTTGGTATTCACCTTGATAATCCCATAGGATACCGCAGGCTTATACTGCTGCGCCAAAGGGGAACTATGGTACCGCTCGATATGCGCAGTATCATCTAGCCGGCCCTGCAGCAGCCATACCATCTTGACCGGCTGACCTGCTTCCCGGTCAGAGAGCTGACACCCGTATTTGATAATCTCCCGATCCATATAATACTGTTTGATGCTCCAACGGGAAGAATACTTGGCGTCAAAAATGAGATAACAGGAACGGGAGGTTCTGTCGCTCTGGAGTTTCAACATAAAATCCGGGGTATAAAAGCCATCTGTTGTGGTGGTCCGGTAAAGGCTTATATCATTCTCAAAACGATCCGCGCTGATAACCGGCTG
This sequence comes from Treponema sp., assembly GCA_031284195.1. Classification (GTDB taxonomy): domain Bacteria; phylum Spirochaetota; class Spirochaetia; order Treponematales; family Breznakiellaceae; genus JAIRLU01. Next base: position 5,766 of record JAITAI010000307.1, on the reverse strand, counting down.
ATAATAGAGGGTAAGCAGCAACCCACCTCGCCGCAACAAGTAGGTATTGGCCAGGTCCCCGGCGCGGTGTTCCTGGGTGTGATAGGTAAAGGAGCGGGAAACATCCCCGGTTCCGGTAAACCCGGCCTCCTTAAGCAGCACCAGGAGTCTGCATAAACAGTAATACTCAAAGAGCTTGTCCAGGGTCTTGGCGTTTCCTATCAAGGTTTCTTTAACCGGGGTGAATTCCCCAAAGTGATACCACTGGAGGATCTGTTCAAATACCTGCCGGTAGGACCGGACTTCCTGAAAGACCTTGGTCTTTTTAGGGATCCCCAGGATCGGCGTATCTGAACACGGCAGGATATCGCCATACTTGGCGTATTGCCCGGCTAAGTTTAAAAGCAGTTCGTGGAGGGTGTTGAGGAGAGCCTGGTTCCGCTCAGCCTGGAGCTGTTTAATCCCGATAATCGGCGCCCGGTATCCTTCCCGTTCAAGCCATTGCAGCTTATGGAGGACCTGGTATTCCTCGGCTAACTGGAGGCGTACTTTTTCTTCCACTGCTTTGACGTTGTTACAGACCAATGAGAGAAACCCCACCACTACCCGGTTCTCATAGATATCAAAGCTCTTGGTAGTTTTTTCAATGTGCATCCGGTAGGGCAGATAATGCCGGCCCTGGATCTGTATGGCAGTGGGGATTTCAGTGGCCACCAGTTCCCCAGGGTTCTGATACAACCATTGCAGGTTCCGGCGGCTGATGCTTTTAACCTGATCATAGGATTGCAGGGAATCATGTTTAACAATCCGGTGTTTAGCCCCGCTTTTAAAGGCAGGGTAGTTCTCTTTATAACAGGTGTGGATGGATGTGAGCAGTTGAATATAGGCGCTTAAGGATTTATAGGCGGCCTTGCGTTGCCGGGCTTGTTCCGTGCTTTCCGGTAAAAGGCGCTCTGTATCTAGGCTGGACTTGGGGGAAAACATCCAGGCGCTGATGGTATCATCGTTAAATTCCGCCAGATAGGTGATAATATCTTCAATGTTTTCCGTGTTAGCCCCATGTCTGCTTAAACAGAGCACATAATCGCTGGTGTATAATCGGAAACCCCCATCATCCTGCACCTTGAGGGCCAACTGGACCAGATCGTAGTGGAGCAGGAAGGGCCTGCCTTCTTTGCGGTCTTCCAAATCGCCGATCATCCCCTCGTTCAGAAACTCCTTTCTAAAAAAGATATCCCCCGTATGTTCCCCCCGGGATAGATACCGCACAGGCCCGCCGTAGCCGATGGATTCTTCGTTAAGAAAAAGTTCTATCTCCCTTATGGGGCGATCCACTTCAGTAAAGAGGGCGGTGCAGGTGTAGAACCCTTCCGCCACCAGGCTTACGGTGTCTGCTACCTCCCGGTGAGAGGAAGGGTCTGCTGGATACAGGGGTATGTCCCCGGAAGCGTCTATGCTGCCGGTATCTTTCAGCCCTCCCAGTTTTCGTTCTCTATTTTCTCTATTTTCTCTATGTTCTCTCTGTTGCAGCTGTAACCGAAGCCGACATTCCATGGCACGCCTCCGTTACTTGGCAAAGAACTGATAAAATCCCATATTCTCATCTGCAGCCTTGAGGATCCGGGTAATATGATGGTGGCACAAGGGCATACTCTTACATTCTTCTTTCAACCCTTTCAACAGATTATGATACCGCTCCCCTGTCCCGTTTATGATGGGCAGAATCTTTTGAGATACCGCATAATCCAAAGGGGCAAACCGGTTTTCCGAGGTCTGGGTATCCATATACTTGCAAGCAATGGCGCAATAGGTGTGGACCATTTTCAAGTTCCGCGGCATGATGGGCAGTTTATTCAGCTTGAAAACACTCTGTATCTTGGCCCATTTACTGCTGATCCCTTCGTCCCCAATACCTGCGTCTCCCCGAGGCAGGAACGCGGCGCTGAGGGCAGAGAAGGGGATGATGCTTTCCTGGTTTGAGGTCCCCAGGTGGGCCACTTCACCTCCCATAGTATTCGGATCCAAGGTGATAATCCAGCTCCGATCCAGAAACCGGGGAGACAGCTCTTCAGTGGTATGATCGAAATTCACCGTAGCCAGAAAGCGCAAGTGCCTGGGTATGATCCAATGGTGCTTTCCTCCGAGGCTCAAGGAACGGCTATAAGCCGAATCCTCGTCGCAGAGCCGCAGAAAAGCCGCCCAATAATGCTCCAGCGGACTGAGGTTCGCCTCATCAAGGAGGATAAAGAAGGGGGCATTCGCACCGTGCTCATGTTCATAATGCAGCCGCTCCAGGGCGTCAAAGACCCGGTTATTGCTTTTTTCCATCATCTTGGTCAGGGGATTGTAATAGCCGATGAAGTCCTTGTGACTGGTCCAGCCTCGCTCCACGGATATATCCACAAAACGGCTATGCACATCGGAACGGGCAAGCCCCAAGGATTTCGCCAGGATGGTACAGAGCGAGGTTTTACCGGTCCCTGGTTCCCCGGCAAAGGTGGTGATAAAGCCCTGCATGATACAGATAAGGTAATTGGCCGTATCATTGAGGCTGATATCCCGGTTCGCTCCTTGGAAGTATTCATAAATGCGCCGAATGATCCGTTCCCCGGATAGTTCCACCTTAGACCGGGGCTTAAACAACAGGCGGGTCTCAAAGGGAACCAGGGCTTCAGCTTCGGACTTTTCCTCTCCCATGGCTTGCAGTACCTGGGTGAGCAACTTACTGTCAATGACCCGGGCAATAAGATGGACCTGATCCTTGAACTGGGCCAAGGTGCGGTTGAGCTGGGTTTCAAGACGGGTTTGTTCACTTTTATACTGATCGTATTCAGCTTGGATACGGGCAATCTCAGCATCCAGGGTACTTTTCTGTTTAATGAGTTCTGAAATATTCCGGGCTATTCCTACATACTGCTGGAGGGACTGGTGTTCGGCCTGTAATTGTTCCAGGGCAGTTCGGAGGGTCTTTTCTTCATGCTCCAGGTTCTGCATGATTTCATGGTGCCGGGCCTGGGATTCTTTGGTAAGCACACTCTCATCAGCCTTCAATTCTGCAAGCCGTTTCTCTTGGACCTCCACTTCCGCGAGTAAGCGCTCTTTCCGTTCCCGGACCCGGATAAAGTCCCGGCTTTTTTCTTCGATCATGTCAATGTATTCTTCACAAAACAAGGTAACCAACTGATCAAAGGCCTCTTTATCATCAAAAATATGAGCAAGAATCGTTTGTTTTATCTCTTCCTGAAGGAGAACCCGGTCCAGCATACCGGAGAGCCGTTCAAGCCGTTCTTCGGTGAGTTCCGTATTCTTGTAGAGCGTTGAAGATTCAACGATAACGCTCTTTATATGTCGAATCTGAGTCTTCGTATATCCGTATGCTGCAGTGGAAGCCACCTTGAGGGCTGCACTCAAGCCGTCTATTAAGGTATCGTCGCTTATCCAGTCTATGTCAGGGGTGAGGATCGTTACGCTTGCTAAGGAATCCCGGGGGATAAAAGCAAGGGACCTCATGCCCTCTTCATCTGCAATTCGCATGTTTATTAGTTGCGTAATAGCCAACGCCTCATAGGATTGGATCCTATAGCGGGATTCTTTCTTACCAAAGAGCATGATCTTTTGTTCTTGAGCTTCATATTCCGCATCAAAGGGGCCATAATAGGCGCCTCCAGTTCCGATGAGTACTTCGTTGGTATAGAGCTGTATATCCGATATGATAAACCGGTCTTTTGTAATGGCGGTGAACGCTTTTGAGGTCTCTACAATCTGCATAAGCCCTTTTTCTTTAAACCGGCTTATTTCTATCTCCGAATCCATAAAGGCCGGATTGTATCGGATTGACTGGTAACGGTCATCTTCATACCTCCGGGCAGGCTCAAAATTAAATTTAACGGTTACGAGGTGTCCCTGTTCTTCTACCACCTGCTCCGCTAATACCCCGTCTTGGGTAATACGAACATCGATCCGTTCATCTCCATCTTGAAGCGATTCATAGACCCCTCCGAACTGTTTAAGGTACCGTGGATAAATATAACATACCCTATTCGTTTCACCATAATAATCTTTTTTATACGTAAGCCATGCAATAATCGTCTTGCCCATGTATGAATCCATACCAATCCTCCCTCCCCAGGTACCACGACCGGGTGCTGATGTTACTTAAAAAAACTGGTTGCATAAGCACCAGGTTAGCCCTTGCCGGGGTTTACGAAGGAGCATAATAGCGGATATTTAAGGAATACTCGATATGCGGATTAAAGATAAACACCAGCTTTTTCTTAATTTCCTAGTTTCATAAGGCGGTTTCAAAAGCTCAGATTCTGAAACCGCTTCTTAATAACTGCTTTATTTTTTTTATTGTAACCATGGAAGGGGTATATCGTCAATAATCAGGATCAGGGCATATAAAATTCTATCTCTTTATATTATAAGGAATTATGCTTTCATTCATTGGCGATGAGGTTTGTTTCAGGCCTTCCTGTATATGCTGGCCCCAACATCCGCCTCATTTCTGAGGCTGTACCGGAGGGCCGGTGCTATCGCTTAATTGACATTTTTTTCAACTCCCGGTAATCTCCCTTATAATCATGGATAACAAATCACCAGAAGATTACACCCTGAAACCAGCGGGTACTGTTTCTTCACGGCACAAGACTATAGTCAAACTTACCTTGAGCGCCCTTTTCGCGGCTTTAACCGCCGCAGGAACCTTTATTTCAATTCCCCTCCCGTTATCACCGGTACCTATTGTCCTGCAGAACCTCTTTGCCCTCCTCACCGGGCTGGTCTTAGGCCCCCTGGGGGGTGTTACCGGAGTAGGACTCTACTTGCTCGCCGGCGCTATCGGGGTACCGGTATTTGCAGGAGCAAGCGGCGGATTCGTCCATTTCTTAGGCCCCACCGGAGGCTTCCTCTTTGGGTATCTCCTCATGGCCACAGCAGCGGGGTTCATCGTGGGCACTCCTCAAGCAGCCCGCCCCTGCCCCTTATGGCGGATAATTGCGGCCACAGTAGCGGGTATTTTACTGCAGTATATACCGGGGGTGATACAACTCAAACTGGTTATTGACGACACCTGGCCCGGGGCAGTGGCTAAGGGTTTTCTGCCCTTCATCATAGGGGATGGGATCAAGGGAATAGTTGCCGTACTCATCGCCTCGCGATTACGCCGGCCCGTGGCGGATCATCTGGATGGCTAAGGAACTTTTTTCCATCCATAAGCTCTCCAAAGTTTTTCCAAATGGAACTTCCGGGATATCAGAACTCAGCCTGAGCATTTTTGAAGGCGAATGTCTGCTCATTGCCGGGTCCAATGGATCCGGTAAAACCCTGCTGATGCGTATGCTTTTGGGATTGGCAGAACCCACCGAAGGGGAGATCCGGTTCCGGGGGCTTCCCTTGCATAAGACCATGGATACCCTGCGGCGGGAAGTGGGCATGGTCTTTCAGGATGCAGACGCTCAGCTAATCGGGGAGACCCTGGAAGAGGACATCGCCTTTGGCCCTAAAAACCTGGGGTATCCAAAAGAGGTCATCAAAACCCAGGTGCAGGGGGCCTTGACCGCTACCGGGCTTTTGGAGAAAAAGGATTTCCCCCCTCGGCGGCTCTCAGGAGGGGAGAAACGGCGCCTGGCTGTAGCGGGAATTCTCGCCATGAGGGGTGAGGTGCTTATCATGGATGAACCCTTTGCTAACCTGGATTGGCCGGGGGTTGTCCAGGTGCTAGAAAGCATCCAGCGCTTAAAAGCTACGGGGAAAACCCTCATCATCCTCACCCATGAATTAGAAAAA
>JAITAI010000284.1 GCA_031284195.1 Treponema sp. | reverse complement strand
ACGCATGATCTGTATGCTTGAGACGCCCTGAGGAACAGCAACACAAAGGGATTGGAGGAACTAGGATTACCTGTTGACGAGAGGGGTCTTAGTTTTTGTAAGTTCCCAGAGGGTTTATTCCCATCTGGGTTTAATGCCCCGTCTCTCTGGGGCGTAAAACTGGGGGGCAGGGGATTTGTTCCCCCGCATACGCAAAGCTTTCAAAGAGAAATCTTCAATACCCCGCAGCTCTGCTGCGGGGATTCTTTATTTTTTCTCTGGTCCTACCGCAGCAGCCTGCGGCTAGGGTATACAGACAAATGCAGAGGGTTTAGACCCCCTGCACTCGAATGGTTATGGCTTTAACTGCCAGGAATAGGGAAAGGGCTGCAACAGACTAGAAACCATTGGGCGTTTGTTGTATATACATAAGAGCATAGGTACCCTTATTCTGGTTAGCAGTATATCCTTTCACTTCTATTAAAATATCCGTGTCCTCGGTTACGGAAACCCGGGGAGAATCCTTAAACCCTGAGTCTACGCCGAAGTACAGCGACGTGTTATTATCTTCCCGGTATATGGTAACCAGGATATCCCCGGTTTTCGTATCATCCCCGTCAAGGGAATCGTTCCACCGAATGAGGTAGGATTGCCCTGCTTGCGCATGGAAACGGTAATACCGGTACTCCCCGGAGGCGATTTCGTCTTCCTGCCAGATATTGTTTTGAAGATTTATGATGCTCTGATTGTGTTGGGTGCTTTGAGAAACCGTGGAACCGGGGTATAATTTTAGGTACAACAGGTTAATAAAACCTTCCACTGCATTCCGTATGGAAGCCACATCAGTATCTACCAGGGACCGGCTATTGTCAAGGACCAGATATATGACGGATGAACGTTTTTCCACTGCAATCTTTAAGGAATCTCCCATGGTATACTCGCTGTTACGCTGCCAGGTAGTAGATCCAGGACTGAGGATCCATTGCTGGAGCTGCCATTTAGCATCGGATACCACAAAATCATTAAAGATATAGCTCACCTCAGTACCAGTCAGGGTACCTGGTACCGGTTCTTCAGAAGAAGAGGAAACCCCTTCAGAACAGGTAACATGCGTCAATTCATAGGTTCCGTTATTGAGACTTACTTCACCCTCTACATACCGGGTAGACTTAGCAAAGGCCTCCAGGGTATGTTCCGCTACATCAAAGGTCATCCGGATCTTGGTCCCCGGCTGATAAGAAGGGGTAATAATGGTAAACATGAGATCCCGGTTAATAATCGTTAGATTATTCGCTATATCTTGAAATTTCTGGTTCAATTCCGAAAAATCGGCGAGTTCATAGAAATTAGTAGCCGTAGTACCGGTGGCGCTGGCCAGGGACTTCAAGGTCGCGCTAAACGCCGCTTTATCCTCCACATCGCCGCCTTGTACCCCCGCAGCAAAGGAGGTAATCGGCTTATCGGCGACCCGCCGTTCTGCAATTTGTTGTTTAATATAGGAGGCATAGGACTCGGTGGATTTCCCCCTGAAATCTTGATCATCTATGACGGGAAGGGCCAGGCTGGTTGAATTGTTATCCAGCCCGTCGGTAAAGGTAATGAGATTAATCGAACTGAGGTTATCGGGAAATGAGGATTCCTGAGTCTTAAGATTATGTAATGCCTGATGAACCGCATAATACAAGGCGGTTCCTGAACCAGCGGCCCGGCTGTACTTGGACAGGGACTGTAAGAGCTGGTTTCTTCCTTCATCGTTCAGATAAATCAAGGCGCCGTCGGTCAGATCCTGTACATCCGCGGCAAAGGAAAGTAAGCCAATATAGACCCCCCCTTGAGCCTCTTCAGTATTCTCTCTATTTGACGTCTTTGCCTGAGAATTCTGAGAGGACTCAACCGAGGGAGTATTAGAACAGCTCAAAACGCTTAAGCATATAAAAACAGGCACTAGCAGCCACGGTTTTTTCATATAAATCTCTCCTTCTTTTACCCATTAGGGTACGGGTTTTATACCGCTTGTTCCAAAGGCCGTTTCATCGTAAACACAGTTACCGCACTGAGGGAGTTGTGAAACCGGCTCAATATCCGTGAGGTTCTTCCCCCATCAAACATGATGAAAAAACCTCATATAATTACAATTTTTTTATTGAGTCTTGAGATAACGGAACATACAGCACGATAAAGATCTCAACAGACTCAACAAGTATTTAAAGTATAGAAATATAAACTCTAAAATACATTAGAGTATATTATGATTTTTATAAATATTTTTCTAATATAACTATGCTTCATGGGGTTTCACAGGGTAAAAAAGTAGCCTGGTTAAAGAAACGCCGATCGAACCGGTATTTTTCATTGGTGAACGGATCAAGCCCGTTGGTCCAAATCGGAGCAAAACCCGGCGTGCCTCGGGCTTGTCCACTGCCATTGTACAGAAAGATTCGGTTACCGGCAGAGTAATCGTCCCTGTATCGGTTCTGTGGAGGAAGCGGAAGTATAAACTCTCAAGGCTGCAACGTTTCTCCCTACAGAGAATCTGAAATCCCTAACCTGGAAGCAGAGAGCTTACCCTGTTTTGAAACTGGTTCAGGTTACGCATCTTTGCATGACCGCCTTAAATACATTGAAAAGATGTTCCTACAACGTTCAAGGGGAAGCGCAGATGACCGTAGGAGACGCACATGAGGTTTCTGAGCAACTCTCGTGAATACCGACGCAGTCCGAAAGTGTTGAGGAAAGCAGGGTCTATTGATGGGATCCGGGGGAATACTATTTTCAGCAAGGTAGCGACGAAATGTCTATAGCACGATTGTTATTGTATAGACAAAGAAGGGCGGTCCAGGTTTTCTGAAAGTGCCGTAACTATCCTGCCATTTTTGGCTTGAATTTGATATATTAAGTATGGTATCTTAGATAAGCCTTTATGTTTCATGTTTTACTCTAATTCCTTCACATAATTCTTCGCCGATTGATTCCAAAGATTTCGGTCCTTCTCAGTGTCCCGGACATTTCCGGTTCCCTAGCCGCTGTCCCCAGTATCGGGCCATGTTCCATAAGACATGCAGCAGTCAAGTCAGCTGGGGCCTTCCCCGAAACATAAGCTGCACTTTATGGCCTGTTCTTCTCATGCAGCCCCAAGAAAGGCTACAAAACAAGGGAAAAGAGAAGAGCCTCATGGATACCCATCGGAGAGGTACTCGTAATGTTCGGGATACACCAGGTTTTCAGGGCTAACAAGGGGATTTTCCGTAAAGCCACCACCCCAGTAGCGGCATGGACGGTCAGAACCTTTCGTACCGGATATTCCCAGAAGGTAAAGATGTATCCCCATGCAAATGAAGTAATAGGTATGTTTCCAACGTAATATCCGCTGTTTATCGTATTGTTCTATAGTGTAAGTAGCGGTGCGGAAGCAGTACCGGGAAAGAGGAGCCTTCCTGTTATCTATACCGAGCATAGTCTTGAAATCGGCCACAGGGATGAGGGTATGCCGGGGAGTATCCATTAGCCTGTTTCCGTGTTCTCTGTAGCAAGGATAAGGCTGTCCTTATGGTCAACAATAGGACAAACCTTCAATACTGAAGGAAAAATTGAAAAAATTCAGAAAACCTCTTGACAGATCTCACAAATCCTTGTAATTATATATATATGTTCATGTGTTCAACTGTTTGGGGAGTTTATGGAAAAAAGCGTTTCGGATATTGAAAGTCTTGATTGCAACGTAATCCACGAGGAAGTGGTAGCCGCTGTCAAGGAAAAGATGCCCAATGATGAAGTATTGCTGGATCTGGCGGACCTGTTTAAGGTGTTCAGCGATTCCACGAGGGTTAAAATCCTCTGTGCCCTTCTGCAGGCTGAAATGTGCGTCTGCGACATTGCGGTCCTTTTGGGCATGAGTAAGTCCGCTATTTCCCATCAGTTGAGAACCCTCAGACAGACTCGGCTCGTGAAGTACCGCCGGGAAGGGAAGGTAGTCTACTATTCCCTGGAGGATGATCATGTGGGAACCATCTTTGATCAGGGCTTGGTCCATGTGAGCGAGTGAGTAGCGAAGGGACTTGTTTTTTTTACGTAAATAGTTGAACAGATTATCAATTGTTCAATGTTTATACGGTTATTAAGGGGTATTTGATATGACAGAAAAGACCTATGTATTGGAAGGGCTCTGCTGCCCTAATTGTGCAACTAAAATTGATGAAAAGGTAAAGCAAGTGCCAGAGGTAAAACAGGCGACAGTGGATTTTCGGAACACCCGGCTCACCCTTGAATACGAGGGAGACGAAAGCGCCCTGTTTGAAACTATCGCCGGTATTGTCCAGAGCGTTGATGAAGACATCATCGTTAAGGCATGTTAGGGGGAACCATGGAAGGGGTATTAAAACGGGAGTATATGCTGGACAACCTCTGTTGTCCCAAATGTGCGGCAAAAATTGAAAAGCACATCAGCGCTCTGGAAGGGGTAAGCCGGGCGCTGGTCGATTTTTCCGTGCAAAAACTTACCATCGAAACGCAGGACTCAGAGCGATGGGACGACATCATGGCCCGTACCAGCGGAATCATCAAACGGCTTGAGCCTTCTGTCGAACTGCGGGACACGGTTCTTTTTCCGAACAGAGTTGCGGCGAAAGATAAAGAGCCTCCTGCTCTGGTAAAGAACCGGTTCCGGCGGATAAGCCTTATCCTGGGTATGGCCCTCTTTGTCCTGGGTATGGTCTTTGATTATGTTCCGTCCATCACCCTGCTGCCCCTTATGCGGCTTGCCGTTTTTCTGGCAAGCTATCTCCTGGTAGGCGGTGAAGTGCTTATCAAGGCGATCAAGAATATTACCAAAGGTGAAATATTCGATGAAAATTTTTTAATGGGTATCGCCACCATCGGAGCCTTTGCCATCGGCGAGTACCCCGAAGGTGCCGCGGTGATGATCTTTTACCGGGTAGGTGAAGCCTTTCAGGATTATGCGGTGGGACGCTCCCGCAAATCCATATCCGCCCTCATGGACATCAGGCCCGATTACGCGAACCTGAAAACCGCTGCCGGCCTTGAACGGGTGTCCCCGGAAACGGTACGCATCGGCGACCTTATCGTGGTGAAGCCTGGTGAAAAAATCCCCTTGGATGGCGTGGTGGTCGAGGGGTTTTCCGCTTTGGATACCTCTGCCCTCACCGGCGAATCCCTGCCCCGGGATGTGGAGAAGGGCAGTGCCGTGCTGTCAGGCTCAATCAACAAAAACGGACTACTCATCATCGAAGTAAGCAAGATTTTTGGGGAGTCCACGGTTTCAAAGATCCTCAACCTCGTGCAAAACGCGGGGAGCAAAAAATCCGTTACCGAAAACTTCATCACCAAATTCGCCCGGTACTATACTCCAGCGATAGTGCTTTCCGCGGCTGCGCTGGCCTTTCTGCCGCCCCTTTTTATCCCCGGCGCGGCCTTCGCCGAATGGATCAACCGGGCCCTGGTGTTTTTGGTGGTTTCCTGCCCCTGCGCCCTGGTGATCTCCATACCTTTGAGTTTCTTCGGCGGTATTGGCGGCGCTTCAAGAAACGGTATCCTCATAAAAGGGAGCAACTACCTTGAAGCCCTTACTCAAGTGGACACCGTGGTATTTGACAAGACCGGAACTTTGACCAGAGGCGTGTTCAGCGTAACCAGGATCGTCCCGGAGGGGAAATTCACGGAAGAACAACTGCTTTATTACGCTGCCCATGCGGAATCAAACTCCAACCACCCCATAGCCCTTTCAATCAGAAACGCCTACAGAAAAGAACTTGAAGCTGGGGTGATAGGGGATTATGAAGAAATCGCCGGAAAGGGTGTCTCCGTCCATATCGGAGAAGACATGGTGCTTGCGGGAAATGCTAAACTCCTTGAAACTGCAAAGATCCCTGTTCCGGTAGTGGATGACTTGGGAACCCTAGTCTACCTGGCAGTAAACGGTGGGTATGCCGGGTACATCGTTATTTCCGACGAACTGAAGGCCGATAGCAAACAGGCGGTTGAGGAATTACGAAACATCGGGGTAAAACGGATCCTCATGTTCACCGGAGACAGTAACATTGTGGGTGAGAGCATAGCAAAACAGATCGGTCTTGATAGGGTTTATGCGGAACTTTTGCCCCATCAAAAGGTTGAATACCTGGAAGCCCTGGAACAGAATAAATCCGGTTCCGGTAAACTGCTCTTTGTGGGAGACGGTATCAACGATGCGCCGGTGCTGGCCCGTAGCGACGTGGGTATCGCCATGGGCGGCCTTGGTTCTGATGCGGCCATCGAAGCTGCGGATGTGGTCCTGATGACCGACGAGCCCTCAAAAATTGCCAATGCAATCCACATTGCCCAGAGGACCCGGAACATCGTCTGGCAGAACATCCTCTTTGCCCTGTCTGTCAAGGGCATTATCCTTGTCCTGGGGGCATTAGGTATGGCTACCATGTGGGAAGCGGTGTTTGGCGATGTGGGCGTGACCCTTATCGCG
>JAITAI010000216.1 GCA_031284195.1 Treponema sp. | reverse complement strand
ACTACGGTGAATTTTCTGGAGTTCACCAATAATACGGTTAATTCTTCCAGGATGAAGCTGCTGTCCTCTTGGTTAGGAGAGGCAATGTTCACCAGGGCGACTTTTGAATCCTTGGGTATGTTCATGGAAATAGTGTTAAAGCTCTGGTTTATGGCGGTATTAAAAAGATTGTCATTTATGGGAGGCGGAGGCGGCGCAGTAACAGGGGAAATAGTTACAAATTCCATATTATAGCTCCCGTATTTTCCTCGATTAGAATCCCATACTATTCTAAAATGATGCCTGTCGTTGTTTACGGTAAATCTTATGATGTCAGTTGCAGGATTATAAATGGTATGAATCCCATTTTTGAGTACAAGCCCTTTGATATCCTTGTGTTTTAATGTGCCAACTTTTTTATCATCAATAAATACATTGAATTCACGTCTTGTATTAGGCGCATCAAGTTCCACGATTACACCGGCCCTGGTGGTATCTTCTACCATGGCAAGGTTAAGACTCGCACAGGCCCCTGCCAAAGCGCTGAGAACCAATGCCCCCCATATAAAAACCTCCTTATTCATAGCCTACCCCCTTATGGATTTTGAAGCTGTTAAAGAACGTATCTTTAAGTTCATATTTTATCAAGATTTTCCGCCAGGGTGCAAGGAGGGAACTAAGAAGGCCGTGCCCCTTTGGGTTCCCGCGGCTAAGGCTTCCAAGGATCGGTGCCGTCCCCCCTGGGCGAGGATCATGGGAATCCCATAGGACACCACCCGTGCTGCTGCATCCAGCTTGGTGGCAATACCTCCGGTCCCAAAGGGGTTAGCCCCTCCCATGCTGATCTGGGAACGGATGGCCGCAATGTCCCAAACTTCAGGTACCAGTTCCGCAGCAGGGTCTTCCTTGGGGTTCTTGTGGTAAAGTCCATCAATATCGCTGAACAGGATCAGCAGGTCCGCGCTCCATAACACGGCCGACTGAGCCGCTAAGGTGTCGTTATCGCCGATCTTGATTTCCTCTACGCTCACTGTATCATTTTCGTTGATGATCGGGATGATCCCTTCATCAACCAGGGTGAAGAGAGTGTTTCGCATGTTCAGGGTACGAAGGGAATCCCCAAAATCATCCCTGGTGAGGAGGATCTGGGCGATATGCACCTGGTGAGGCGCAAAAGCCCTCCCCCAGGCCGCCATGAGTTCCACCTGTCCTACAGCGCACAGGGCCTGCTTGTAATGGATGTCCTGTTTACGAGCCCATTTTCCCAGGGTTGAAAGCCCAGCCACCTGGGCTCCGGAAGAAACTATAACGATCTGTTTCCCTGCTTTGATAAGGGCCGCAGTCTGGGCCGCGAAGTCTTCGAGAAAGAGCGTATTGATCCTGCCGTCCTGATCTGCCAGGGTATTGGAACCGATTTTGATGAGGATCTTGCGAGCCTCTGCGATAAGGGTAGTTATCATCGTATCCTTCTTTAAGAAATTAAGGTAATAACCACGAACCCCACAAACCATCACGAACCGGTGGTTCCTAGCTGCCCTTGCTAACCGCAAGTTCGTGTTGGTTCGTATAGTTCGGGTGGTTCGTGTATGGGTTTAGTTAGCCACAAACCCCAGGAAATAGAAATTATCAAACCCCCACCCCGCAGAGTATACGGCATGGGAGGCTCTGGAAAAGACCGCCGGTCATACCCGTATTTGACCTGAACCGGCTATGCGGTACTGTATGGTGGTGAGGGCTTCAAGTCCCATAGGACCTCGGGCGTGGAACTTCTGGGTACTGATCCCCAGTTCTGCTCCAAAGCCAAAGACCCCTCCATCGGTAAACCGGGTAGAGGCGTTGGTGTATACACAGGCCGCATCTACCCGGCGGCAGAAGGCTTCGGCAGCCTCGATATCTTTGGTGAGAATCGCTTCAGAGTGTTTAGTCCCATAGCGGTTGATGAAATCTATGGCTTCCTCCAGGGTATCCACGGTCTTAACCGCCAGGATGTAATCGAGGAATTCCGTTTCCCAGTCCTCCATGACCGCATCTTTCAGGACTAAACCCGGCGGTGGCGTACCAAGAACCTTCTTGGAAGGTCCGTCGCAGCGGAGTTCAACCTTTCCTGCAAACCGTTGGGCCAACAGGGGCAAGAGAGCAGCGGCGGCATCCCGGTGGACCACCAGGGTTTCCACGGCATTACAAGCCCCAGGCTTCTGGGTTTTAGCGTTTTCGATAATAGCTACTGCATTGGGTATGTCTGCACTCGGTTCCACGTAGATGTGGCAATTTCCTTCTCCGGTCTCAATCACCGGAATCCGGGCCTGGCTTACCACGCGGCGAATGAGTTCCTTGCCTCCCCGGGGAATGACCACGTCTATCTTACCTCGGGCATTGAGTATTTCCGCTACTTCATCCCGGCTGCCTGACTGAGCCAGGGCTACTGCTTCGGCTATGCCTCCCCCGGCTTCCAGGCCCTGTTTGATTGCCTCTACCAACGCCCGATTCGATTCCAGCGCAGAAGAAGATCCTCGGAGCAGTATGGCGCACCCCGCTTTATAGGCGAGACTAAAGGCGTCCACTGTTACATTGGGCCGGGATTCGTAAATGATTGCCACCACTCCTAGGGCTACGGTCCGTTGCTCCACCAAGAGACCATTTGGCAAGGTCCAACCCGCTCGTATCTTACCAATAGGATCGTCCTGACGGATTACCGTGGCAATCCCCTCAAGGATCCCATCGATCCTGGTATGGTCCAGGAATAAACGGTCCATAAGAGCTTCTGTCATCCCTGCTTTTCGGGCCTTGTGGATATCCGCTTCATTGGCCTTGTATAGCGGACCGCGGCTTGAATCAATAGCGTTCATCACCGCTTTCAACGCCTTATCCTTAGTATGCCTGTTTTCCAGCGCCAAACGGGCTTGGGCTGTTCTGAGGGTATCGAACACCGGGGCTAAAGAATACATGCTCCCCTCCACCTTATGTTTTGGTTTGGGTAGGTTGTAACCATGAGCGCCTCCATATCTAAGGTGAATACCGCTCACCCTATCCCAAGTAACGAGACTATGGTATCATAAGTCCACTGAGTAAGCAAACCAGTTCCTTAAAAACTACAGAACATACTAATAAGGAATATAAAAAAATGAAAAGAATCGTTTATGGCATCAGCATGTTCATGCTCGGCAGCCTTACTGCCTGTGCAAGCCGGCAGCCGGTGCTCATACCTGAAATTCCCCCGGCATCAATAGACCCCAAGACCGTACCGGAAGTAACCCCCCAGGTACGGGTAGATCCGCTTCCTCTTAGGGATGAGCCGTCCCTTCCCAAGCTGACTGAGCCCTCCCCCGGGAGCATCAGGACCGTCCCGGAAAAGCCTTCGGTCCTTGAAGCAGTGGTACAACGGGTTAAGCAGTATACGCCAGAGATCAAAAAATATATCTTCCAGGAAGGGGATACTATCCTCGTTAAATCGGATATAGGACCTGAGGATCTGCCCGAAGTGGATGCTCTGGACCATCCCCCTGATACCCGCTTTGAGGTGGTGTATGATTTACAGCATGCCCAGCAGTTGGATGATGCTCGTTTTTGGGTGGATTTTTCCGTGCAGGAACAATCCACCGGTAGCGTACAACAGGATCGGCTCCTATGGCATATTCAGGAGGATGCCGCAGGACTGCTCTTGGCCTTTGATGATAATTATCAGGATGCTTGGGAACGTAATCTTGAGGTATTTGACCAGTACGGGGCAAAGGTTACTTTTTTTATACAGGGAGACCTCTGTCCCTTTTGTTTCACCGCCCTAAGCAAGGGCCACGATGTGGGGTATCATACCCAACACCACCTCAATCTAACCCAGGTTTCCCGGGAGACCTTTTTTGTAGAGACCCTTGCTGCGCTGGATATCTTTAGGAACGCGGGGATTCCCTTGCGGTCTTTTGCCTATCCCTACGGGCTTTCAGAACCCTGGATGCATGAGGAACTTTCTCAATCCTTTAAGATTCTGCGGGGTTACGGGGTTACCTTCCGGGTTTACGATGAAGAAACCATCCGAAAAGGGTATATTTCCTCCAAGGCTCTGGACAATATTCTCTACAAACAAGATGCAGATTTCGAGGCGGTCATTACGATTATGCTGCGGACCCTCAAATTTATCGGAGGAGAACAGATTCTGCCTTTGACCACCCATGATATTTCCGACACTGCCGATTGGGGTATCAAACCGCATCGTTTGAAATATATGTTACAAACCGCCAAAGACCTGCATTTACGGTTTTACCGGTACCAGGACTTTTAGGGGCAGGACATCTCCGATCAGGGCCCTAGGGTTCTTGAGAAACCGGTCCTTTTTGGAGGATCGGTCGTGTCTTCAGGAAGGGTATGTTTGCCTTCATGGTCAGCGATGACTCCCCACTTTTTCTATGGGTTTACCCTGGAATCTGAACCTAGAGTATTTGACAATCCTATAAAGATTCCCTATACTTAACTATCAATAAGTATGAAAACAACCTTACTGCACTCTTGGCATGAAACGGTAGGGGCACGGTTTGCCCTGTTTGCGGGTTTTGATATGCCTATTCAATATCCCAGCGGCGCGATAGAAGAGCATCGCCTTTGCCGCCGTTCGGTAGGTTTGTTTGATATTGATCACATGGGTCAAGTGATTATATCAGGCAAAGGATCCGGAGAAGCCCTGTCAAGGATAGTGTCCGCTTCTATCTTGGACATGAAACCCCAGGAAGCCCGGTATGCCCTGCTGTTGAACGAAGCAGGGGGTGTCCTAGATGATCTGTTCATATACCGTACCGGTTACCCTGATCGAACTGATAGGACCTCACAGAACCCTTCCCTGGATGTATGGTTGGTAGTGGTTAATGCGGGGAACCGGGAAACTGATGTGGCCTACTTCCAGGCTCAGATGCCTCCTGATGTTTCGGTGGAGGATATTTCTGAAGAAACTTATATGATCGCGGTCCAGGGACCTCGGGCAGTGGAACTCATGGATAAGCTCACCGGCGAGGCGGTTTCGGCAATTCCCCGGACCCATATAAGCGCCGGAACTATTGAGGGAATACCCCTGCTCATCGGACGGACCGGGTATACCGGTGAAGATGGAGTAGAACTCTTCTATGACTCAGGTAAGGCCAAAGAGCTCTGGGAGCATCTGTTCCTGACAGCAAAGACCTGCGGGATTGAGGCAGGCCCGGTGGGTTTAGCCGCCCGGGATTCCCTAAGATTTGAAGCAGGTATGCCCCTGCACGGCCATGAAATATCCCCTGCCATTACACCTCTGGAGGCGGGCCTTTCCTGGGCGTGTGATTTCACGAAGCCCTTTATTGGTAAAGAAGCCCTTGTAGCCCAAAAAGCAGCGGGGCTTAAACGGAAGCTCCTGACCCTCAACGTTACTAAAGGGGTCCCCCGGGAAGGGTATCTGGTTTTGAATAAAGCAGGAGCGGAGATAGGCTGCTGTGTGGCGGGAATGTTCTGTCCGACTACAGGCACCTATTCAGCCAATGCCTTGGTATCTCCTGAATACGCTAAGGTAGGTACGGACCTTCAGGTACTCATTCGCGGAAACCCAAAAGATGCCGTAGTGGTACAACGGCCTTTATATACACCGGTTTATAACCGTAAAAAAGGAGGGTGTAAATGAAACTGGATACTCATGCCCGGTATGCGGAGTCCCATGAATGGGTACGTCCCGAAGGGGATCTCTTCGTAGTAGGTATTTCGGATCATGCCCAGCACAGTCTGGGGGATATTGTCTTTGTAGACCTTCCCCCCATAGGGGCGCACTTCACGGCCAAGGCTAGTTTTGGGGTAGTAGAATCCGTCAAAGCTGCCAGCGATGTCTACTTCCCCTTAGGGGGTACGGTCATCAGGATCAACGAACTGCTTGCGGATCATCCAGAATGTATCAACCAGGATTGTTACGGCGAAGGTTGGCTCGTGCAACTGAAGGCGGATAATCCCGGTGAATGGGACGGACTGTTAAGCCCCCAGGCATACGAAGCCTTGGTGGGAACAGAGGAGTAAGATGCCTTTTATCGCAGTTACCCCTGAGCAGCGAACAGCCATGTTTCAGGTGTTGGGTATTAAGGCCATGGAAGAGTTGTTCCGGGAACTGCCTGAAGGATTGCGTTTCCCGGAACTGTCATTGGATGAGGGCTTAAGTGAGCTGGAAGTGATCCGGGAGCTTTCTGCACTGGCCGAAAAGAACACTCCCACCGATACATGCCGGTGGTTCCTGGGCGCTGGCGCCTATGATCACTTCATACCTGCAGCAGTTGGAGCCTTGGCGTCCCGGAGTGAATTTACCACTGCCTACACTCCTTACCAGAGTGAAGTAAGCCAAGGCACCTTGCAAAGTATCTTTGAGTACCAAAGTATGATTGCAGAGCTTACCGGTATGGAGGTGGTGAATGCCGGCCATTACGATGGCGCCACTGCCCTCGCCGAAGGGGTTCTTATGGCGCTTAAAAACAACCAAGGCAGGAAGCGGGTACTTTTACCCTCAGGGCTCCATCCTGAATACCGGTTGGTCCTGGATACCTACCTTGGGGCCTTTGAGCCGGTGATCGAAACCTATACCGGTTCCCCGGCAGTGGCAGCATCTGCCGGTTCTTCCCATGACCTCGCTTGCCTGGTTTCCTGTTATCCTGACTTCTTCGGTTGTATTCCCGACCTAGAAGGAGCTGCTCCAGCGATCCATAACCGAGGCGGTATCTTTATCGTCCATGGGGATCCCATCATGTGGGGACTGTTCAAAAGCCCCGGCAGTTTTGGTGCGGATTTGGTTACTGCCGAGGGACAGAGCCTGGGTAATGAACTCAACTACGGAGGGCCTTTTCTGGGGATCATGGCCGCTTCCCGGGAGCTTATGCGCCGTATTCCCGGCCGTATTGCCGGTGAAGCCCGGGACAGTCAGGGAAGGCGAGGTTACGTGCTTACCCTCTCTGCCCGGGAGCAGCATATACGCCGGGAAAAGGCAGTGTCCAATATCTGTTCTAACCAAGGGCTTGCGATGCTCCGGGCATGTATATACCTGGCTCTGACCGGGAAACAGGGGCTTCGGGCTATCGGGGAACTTTGTTGGCATAAGAGCCACTACGCCGCTGCTCAGATCGCTGGCCTTAAAGGATTTCAAGTGGCAGCCGGCGCTTTTTTCAAGGAATTTCTCGTTACTTTACCGGGAAACGCAGAAGAAGCCGCAGAAAAGCTCTTCCAAAACCGTATTGTTCCGGGGCTTCCCCTGTCTCGTTATTATCCAGATAGGCCCAAAGAGCTTCTGGTATGCGTTACAGAGAAAAATACCCGGGAAGATATCGACGCCTTGGTGCGCGCCCTTGAGGAGGTATACCGATGAAACCGCTTTTTTCGCAAGAAACTCCCTCTCTTTTTGCCTTGAGCCTGTCCGGCAGGAGCGCCCTTGCCCTGCCCAAGTTGGATGTCCCTGAAACCCCCCTTCCAAAATCCCTTCTCAGGGAGGAATTGCCCCTTCCTGAACTGGATGAAGTATCAGTGGTACGCCATTTTACCCAGCTTTCCCAGAAAAATTACTCCATAGACGGCCAATTTTACCCCTTGGGCTCCTGTACCATGAAGTACAACCCCAAGATAAACGAAGCAGCAGCTCAGCTTCGAGGGTTTACCCATGCCCATCCTTTGCTGCCTCCAGCTCAAAGCCAAGGGTCCCTAAAGCTCATGTACCAACTCCAGGAGGTTCTCAAGGAGCTTACCGGTTTTACCGGCTTTTCGCTCCAGCCTGCCGCAGGCGCCCAGGGTGAATTGGCTGGGATGCTCATGATCCGGGCCTATCACCGGGATCGGGGAGATACCCAACGGAAGCGGATCTTGGTCCCTGATTCTGCCCACGGAACCAACCCCGCGACTTGTACCATGGCAGGGTTCACTGTGGAAACCATAGCTTCGGATCCTCGAGGGGCCGTGGATTTAGCGGCCCTTAAAGCCGCTTGTACAGGGAAAAACGCCGAGACCTTGGCAGGGCTTATGATCACCAATCCCGGAACCCTAGGGCTGTTTGAGCCTGAGATTCAGGAGATCCTCTGGAGTATCCATGATGCCGGCGGCTTGGTCTATGGAGACGGGGCCAATTTTAACGCGCTCATGGGGATCATCAAGCCTGCGGATATGGATTTCGATGTAATGCATCTTAATCTGCACAAAAGCTTCTCTACCCCCCACGGCGGAGGCGGCCCTGGTGCAGGGGCAGTGGGAGCAGGTCCCCGCCTGGCCGAGTACCTACCAGGCCCTCAGATTACCCGCCAGGGCGACGCCTATACTTTCACCACCCCGCCCCACTCCATAGGCCGGATGAAGGGGTTTTATGGGAATTTCAGTGTGTTGGTTCGCGCTTATACCTATCTCAGGCTCCTGGGGAAAGAAGGAATCCGGCGGGTTGCGGAATATGCGGTGCTCAACGCCAATTATCTAAGAAGCCTCCTCAAAGCGGCCTACCCCACTCCTTTTGGGGCGGATCGGCCCTGTATGCATGAATTCGTGGCATCCCCGAATCTAGGAAAAGGCATCACTACCTTGGACATTGCCAAGCGGCTTATTGATTATGGGTTTCATCCTCCTACGATCTATTTCCCCCTCATTGTGAAGGAAGCCCTCATGATTGAGCCTACAGAGACTGAATCCAAGGAAACCTTGGACGCCTTTGCAGCGGCGCTTATGGCTATTGCGGAAGAGGCAAAGACCCAGCCGGAACTGCTCAAAGCCGCGCCCCATAATACCCCGGTGGGACGGCTTGACGAGACCGAGGCTGCACGGAAACCGATACTGCGGGTGAGGGCTTGTCCGTAAGCGCGGGGGCCTCCCCATGTGCGTTTACTTTATTACTAATAAACCACGAACCTTACGAACCGACACGAACTTGTGGTTAGAAAGGGTAGATAGGAACCACAAGTTCGTGGGGTTCGTGGTCAAATTGCTTAAGTAAACGCCTATGGGGGCCTCCTCCCGCTCACCGGAACTTTTCTATAAGCCCTTCCTGGTGGTTCCTGGCAAGGGACTAAACCGGTAGCCTGCCCCTTCAGGACTAACCCTGCCTATGGCAGGATAGCGGAGGTGCATACCTGCAATAGGTATGGTATGTTGCGCAGCGTAATCGAGGACCTGTTTTCGTAGGGTCCCCGCAGCCTGCGGGTCTGTATCATAACTTGCTGAAATAGCAGGAAGGGGAAATTGGATGTCCTGGACATGCATCAGATCCCCCCAAATCAGCAGCTTCTGCCCCTGGGATTCTACTTGGTAAAGGGTATGACCAGGGGTATGGCCAAAGGCAGCAATGGCCCTTACCCCTGGAAACAGTTCCTCTCCAGTCCCTAGAGGGCCCGGCAGAAAAGTACGGACCCTGGAGCCATAGGGGGCAAGAGCCGCTATTGCTACCGGATTACCGGCGGTCTCGGTCCAATAGGTTTTTTCCTGCTGGGACAGGTATACAGAAGCGCGGGGAAACAAGGCTTTTCCCCCTCGTTGCAGACCCCCGATATGGTCCCGGTGCATGTGGGTGAGGAGTACTGCATCCACCTGAGCAGGATCAATCCCCAGGGTTTTGAGGTGATCGAAGAGCTTACCGCCGAATCCGGTATCTACCAGGATTATCCGGTCAGGACTGCGGATAAGCAGGGTATGGGTCTCCGCCTGATAAGTCCCGCCGGGTATATACCGGTGGAGAGCCTCTTCAGAGGCCCCTAAAAGAATAGAACTGGTTCCCTGACCTGTATATTCCACCAATAGATGTACGTCCCAGTCCCCGACTTGATAGGTAAAGATTGCATCCTCTGCCGCAAAACCATGCACTGCTATCACCCCCCATACTATACCGTATATAATTTCCCGTTTCATACTATACCTCATCCTCTGTACTCAAGGTAACCCATC
>JAITAI010000085.1 GCA_031284195.1 Treponema sp. | reverse complement strand
ATCGGCTGGCCTTGCAGCCGCATCAAGGCTTCCTTCCCATTATCAGCTTCTACATATTGGCATGGAATCTTCAACGAGTCAAAGCACTTTTTGGCGCTATTTCTCATGAGCCGTGAATCATCCACGATTAGGATGGTCATATCTGTTCCTCCCTATTAAAATTAGGATACACTATTTTAGGATACGCTATTGTATAATACAATTTTTAACATTAAATTATTACTTTATTTTTATATAATAGTAGACAAAAAATGAAATGTATAGATATCTATATTAAAAATAACTCTTTTTTCTAAAAAAAATGTTGAAAAAACCAGCTACAGGACAGGTTTTTCCTGGTAACCTTATTTATGGAGGATCCCTTGAAGAAAGGTCCACCTCCTATCGGACTAAAGCCCGGGGATTTTTTATACATCACTCTATTATTTCGTGAAATCTATGGATACCTTTTTATCGGTGGAGCCCTGACCGGTACCTCCGGGGAAACCCCTGCAACCGCAGTTCCGGTGCAAGAATGAGCACTCTTCGATGATCCTCACCGGTAAGCCTGGGCTTGAGCCGCACCCGTGGATATTATACTCTGTCCCGTAAATGGCTTAGATTTTTCCGCGTATTGGTTTCAAATTGTTTATACGACAGGGAACGGAGGGTTATAAAGAACACTGCCGATACCGTAATACCCACGATGACCGCTAACCCGATCACCCTAAATAAAGCAGGAAACGAAGACCTCCTTCTGAATCGCTATCGATAAGACAAAGGGGTCCTGTTCAAAAACGGTAAGGGTATACACAACAACTGGTTTCGGTGAGTAGGCCATTTGACCTTATGTTCCAGACCCCAAATAATAGCCGGTAGGGATATAATTAGTTTGAAGGTGTCTTCCCGGCGCTGTTTGGCTTTTCCAGCGATGATATTGACTATTTCACCGAGGGCATCCATGACATCCTCGTCTAAGGTAGTATGAAAAGGCTTGGTCAGCCTTCTTGACTAAGGCTTGGTCAAAATACAGGTAACCTGCAGGGCCGGGGCCTGTTTCATAGAAATGGCTATCACCCCCTGGGCCTGGCCGCTTAAACTTATCAATACGGAAATGTCCCACCTATCCGGTACCGTTTTAGAGAAATAGTGAGGGGGTTGCGGCAATTTCCATTCCCACAAAATCCTTAAACACACGGGTATATTTCAACAAACGGTTGTATATACTGTATCTATGCTTTTCCTACTTCATAAATACCTCTCAATAAGCTAGGATACACCCTTCTGCTTCTATGACTCACTCCCTGTTCCCCAGTCAGAAATGAGTCTAAATACTTTTTCTCTTAAATATTTTTCGTTTAAGGGCTTAACGAGGAAATCGGTAGCCCCGTGCTTGAAGGCTTCAATAACATTATGTTTAGTACCTTCGCTGGTAACCATAATGATCGGCAAGTTCTTGTACTTATCCATGGCCCGGACTTGTTTGAGGAACTCAATTCCCGACATTTCAGGCATATTCCAATCCAGGAGCACTAAATTAATCAGGTGAGTTTGCAACTGCATCAAAGCATCCTTCCCACTACAAGCTTCTACGTATTGGCATGGAATCTTCAGTAGATTAAAGCAATTTTTGACGATATTTCTCATGAGCCGTGAATCATCCACGATTAGGATGGTCATATCTGTCCTCCCTATTAAAATTAGGATACGCTATCATGGTACAATTTTTAACATTAAAGTACCCTTTTATAATACCAGCCAAGAAATCAAATGTATAGAACCCTTTTCAAAACACCCCTTAGTTCTGAAAAAGGTTTTGGAAAACCAGCCACAAGACAGGTTTTCCTGATAGCCTTATAGGGGTAGGCCGGCTTAATGGGCGGGGATTTTTATACCACCACCCCGCTTACTCCGTGAAATCTATGGATACATTGCTGGAACCAGAGTCGATTCTAAGCTGGAATTACCGTGAGTTCGATGAAATACCAGGGGTCTGCAAATGAACGTTCAGGTTCGCGAATTATGCGGATGACTTTGAGTGTCTTTGGTAATCCGCGTCAATTCGTGTAATTTGCGGACCTTTTTTGTCGAACCCCCATGCATTAAGGGCGATTCTAGGCTGGACTTGGGGATGATGCTCATGTACCGGTGGAGCCCTAACAGGTATCTCCGGGGAAACCCCTGCAAGCTCAGCTCCGGTGCAAGAACGAACGCCTCTGGATGATCCTGCACCGGCAAGCCTGGGCTTGAGCCGTACCCGTGGATGTTACATCCCGTATATATGGGTAAACTGGTGGAGCAGTTCCAGGGCATTTCCCTTACAGGTACCGCAACCGGTCCCTATCTTGGTAGCCTGTTGCAAGGCTTCCCAGGTACGAGCCCCCTTGTGAAAAGCCGTTTCAATATCCTTATCGGTGATCCCCAGGCAATGGCAAATTTCCGTGGCCGCCTCTTGCAGAAGTCCTGCCCTGCCGGTCTTGGCAAGATAGTCGTCTATGGCAGAACGCAGGGCTTTATCCCCCAAGACCGAACAGTGGATCTTGTAATCCGGCAGACCGCCGAGTTTCTCTACCAGGTCTTCAGGCCGAATGGTATAAGCCTCTTTAATATGCATACCCTTGATGATTTCGGAAAGCATACTGGTGGATGCAATGGCGCTGGCACAGCCATAGGTTTTCCACCGCACATCGGTGATGACATCATCCTGGATTTTCAGGAGCATCAGCATCTGATCGCCGCATTTAATATTTCCCGTTTGCCCTCGGGCATTGGCGGGAAAACTCGCTTCATCCCCTAAGAGCACATTCCGGGGATTGGTGAAATGATCTTTCACCGTATCTGAATATAACCAATCGGACATGGTCTTCTCCTCTCTCTGATGGGAAACAAATCCCTTGTTTGAAGGGCGCTTCCCTGTATCCCTGCTCTCCATTACTCCCTTCGGCAAGGTGAGTTCAACGAACCCTTCCCCATGAAGCACGATGGGAAGCGGTGGGGAAGAACTTTTCTCTACACCCCCATCTCCAAACCTGCTTCATAGGTCAGAATCGAACTCATACCATACAGACTGTACTGCCCGAAACTTCCTTCGCCGCATCTGGGTAATGGAGGGTTGACATGGATCGCAACCGCTCGATGATGGGTGGTACGGTTTCAATAATATAGGCAATATCCTCTGCGGTAAGTCCCCAACCCAAACTAAACCGTATCGAACCATGGGCAAGTTCAGGCCCTGCCCCAATAGCCATGAGCACATGGGAAGGCTCAAGGCTGCCTGAAGCGCAGGCAGAACCGGTGGAAGCTTCAATACCCATAATGTCCAGGGACAGGAGGATCGATTCTCCCTCTGCGCCAGGAAAGGACACATTCAGGGTATTAGGAAGCACATCCTGGGGATGACCGTTTATGGTAATATTCGGTACCTTGGCAAGCAGTCCGTCTCGAAGCTGGGTTCGAAGGGCCGATATTTCTCTACCGTAACGCTCTACTGCTCCTTGCGCAAGACTGGCAGCTTTCCCCAACCCGAGGATACCGATGTTGTTATAAGTTCCCGCCCGGATACTGTCTTCCTGGTGGCCTCCGCGGATCAGGGGAAAGAGAGGCGCTCCTTTCCGGGCATACAAGGCCCCTACTCCCTTGGGACCGTAGATTTTATGAGCTGACATGGTGAGGTAGTCCACCCCCAATTCAACCACGTTCACCGGTATCTTTCCCACTGCCTGTACTGCATCGGTGTGCATCCAGGCTCCGGCAGCCTTCACCAGGGCGGTAATTTCCCGGATATCCTGGATGGTTCCGATTTCGTTGTTAGCCATCATCACCGACACAAACAAAGTCCGTTCGTTTAAGGCTGCTTTGAGGGTATCGAGCTGCACTTTCCCATAAGAATCCACCGGAAGGAACCGTACCGTAAAGCCCAAGGTTTGTAAGAAGGCCGCAGCATTAAGGATACAAGGGTGTTCAATACTGGTAGTGATGATCTCGGTCCTGCCTTCGGTTAGCAATCGGCCATCTGGGCCTGAAGCGAACTGCCGCATGGTTTGGAAAACCGTGTTATTTGATTCGGATCCTCCCGAGGTAAAGATAATGGTCCCTGGAGAGGCCCCCAAAAGTTCCCCTACCGCACGTCTTGCCTCTTCAACCCGGGCATGGGCCAGTCTACCTGAGCGGTGCATACTCGACGCATTTCCGTAGACCTCCAAATCTTGGATCATCGCGGCCTTAACCTCTTCCTTGAGAGGGGTAGTCGCATTATAATCAATATAAACCCGCCGTTCCGCCATAGATGCTCCTTTACATATTACTTACTAATATAGTAATATATATACTCAAAATTTAATTCTAGGGACACCCTAGAATTCCTATAAATATACCCTATAATCATTATTTATACTAGTATTTATGATTTTTTTAGTCAATTACCCTGTCTACAGATTTCTGCCAGGTTTCCCCTTACTCCCTCCCGGTCAGATGGGTTCCAGAGTCCTAGGGCTGTAGGGATACTGCGCCGGAGTTTCTTGGAACTTTATATCTTCTCTATTCTCGGGTATACCATAGCTACCCTTGAGTTGAAGCGTAGCTGTTCACTGATATTTCTGTAGCTCAGATTGAGGAACCATGAATTAAAAAAATGCTCAAACAAGCATTTTTTCCTCAATAAGCGTAAAAAGGACTAGTAATATGATTAAAAAGATAGTATTATTATAAATAGTTCTATGATCTTTAGTGTTATACTGTTTGGTTATAGACTATACAAAGAAATCTTGCAAGGAGTTTTATGCATGAAAAAGTCATCAGTCTTACTACCCGGAGATGTATTAAGAGATCTCTTGGATGAGTACCAAATCAACCCTACCCAATTAGCAGAAGACATTCAAATGAGTGTATCGGCGATCCGGCAGATAGTCAGCAACAAGGCAAAGATAAGCCTGCATATTGCCAAGCGTTTATCAAAATACTTCAATACTACCGTACAGTACTGGATTGATTTGCAGAATAACTTTGATCTGATTAAGTTAGATCAAGATTCGGAATTAGCCGAAATCATAAAGCAGATACCTAAGGCTAAAAAACCCTCGATCAGGACCGTTGCAAGCAAACCCGCTGCCAAGCGGAATGCCGCCAAACCTGCTTCTGTAGAGAAAAGTACCGAGAAAAAACCCCGGAAGCCCCGGGCAAAAAAAGTAAAAGATCCGAACTTTCAGGAGGGCGCTTCATCGGGGGAAAACTGGTAAACGGCGCCAGAGGATTCTTGGTTTCGTACGATCTGTTCCATGGGCCTAAACGAGAAGTGAAGCCTCTAATAATTCTGGCGGGTTTTTAGGGGCTTTTTCTTTATAGGGCTGGGCTATCGAGGAACAGGGTGATGGTAAAAAAGTTAAAAAAGAGTAATATCCTACTTTATCTGAAGGTTCTTGATGCATCCTTATCTCTCAGAAAGTACTGCGGGTCTTTTGAGGCTTTTGAAAAAGCCTCTTTTGTATAGAAAAGACTAACAAGATGTGTTGGTAATCTATGATACATACAAAAACAGGGATCTTCCGCAATCATCACGCCAAAGGTCAGATCCTTTCAGGAACGGCTATTAAAGTCATGGCCCTGGCGCTTATGGTCATGGACCATCTGCACCAGATCTTCTATACCCAAGGGGTCCCGGCCTGGTTTAATTGGTTTGGCCGTCCTGTGGCAACCCTGTTTATATTCCTCTGTGCAGAAGGCTTTTACTATACCCGGAGCAAAAAAAGGTATATGCTCCAGCTTCTCCTGGGATTTCTCGTGATGTCGGGCATATCTATGGGGCTTTCCCATTTCATGCGACTTGAGCCGGTAGTACTCATCAATAATATGTTTGGTACCCTCTTCATGATCACCTTTTATATGCTGATGGTTGACCTGCTCCGCACCAGTATTACCGCCCACAAAACAAGCAGGATCCTGCTTGCTGTGGGAGGGATGATCCTCCCTTGGCTCATCGGTCTTGGGCTGCTGGTAATCATTTCCAAGACCCCCTTTTCCCGGCCTTTGACCATGCTCCTGCTTTTTATCCCCAATCCTATCATCGTCGAGGGCGGATTCGTTCTGATCCTCATGGGGGTGTTGTTTTATATCCTGCGGAAGTTCCGGCTTGCCCAAATGGGGGTGGTGTTGCTCATCAGCGTCTTTTCAGCGCTGACCACCAAGGATGCCCAGTGGCTCATGGTAAGCGCCATAGTACCTATGTGGCTATACAACGGACAGCGGGGACGAGGGGGCAAGTACTTTTTCTATATCTTTTATCCTACCCATCTCTATAGTTTTTATATTATCGCTTGGTTTATACGATGAGGGACCGGTAAAGATCAGTGATCTTGTTCCTTTGTAAAACCAATAGCCATGAGTCCTTTGATAGCATAATGGCATGAGAACCGGATGGCCGGAAGAGAAGGGATGGGACAAAAGGAAGTGCTGAGGGAACTGGTACCGCAGGGGAAGGATGCAGCAGAAACAGCAGTTCTGGAAGGGAACGGGAGGTACCGGTACTGGACAAAGGCAAGTAAGCCAGAATCGCTTGTGTTTTGGCGGAATCCTTTGTGTATACTCTTTATATATCTGCGAACATCTCTAATTACTCTCGGAACATCCTCAAGGATTCTCTTTCAGTCTCTGAACACTCTCTAAACATCGTCGAAGACAGGCGCTCTTGGAGGCTTTCGGAGCATCATCGAAGACATTGTTTCAGTCCTTGGAGGCTTTTGGAGCGTCCTCAGAGATGTTCTTTCAGTCCCCGAACACTCTCAAAGCATCCTCAAAGACGCTCTTTCAGTCTTTGGACACTCTCGAAGCATCCTCGAAGACGTTCTTGTAGTCTTCGGAGACTCTCGGAGCATCTTCAAGGATGCTTTTTCAGTCCTCGGACGCCCCCGGAACATCATCGGACACCCGCAAAGGATCCCTAAAAGCCTTAAAAAATCCCCAAGGACGTTCCGGGACGGTTAAAGGTTTTCCGGCACTTTCCCACTGCCGCTAATAACCGGGGAAACGTATATTCCAATAAGAAAAACTATGACCCGCGCCATAGCCGACAGTATTATACTATCAGAATAGACCCCAACGCCGACTCCTGAATAACCGGGGAGACGCATACAAAGCTAAGGGGAACAGGGCCAGAGTCAACGGGGATTATACCGAAGCAGAAAAGCGAAGCACATAACCAGGCTCACGCATGATCTGTATGCTTGAGACGCCCTGAGGAACAGC
>JAITAI010000152.1 GCA_031284195.1 Treponema sp. | reverse complement strand
GGCGCTGTTCACCGGCTCCCTCGTTGTTAAAAACCATCCTATCGGTGACTTCCCCTTGACCGGGCGTTCCTCCTTCGCCTAGATAACCGGTAAAGCTATCGCCTCAGGTAACGTTCACTATCTGCGGCCTGGTTACCCAATACGGGGCATAGCGTAGTTGTAAGAGGGTTTTCTGCTCCAGTATACTGCTCCGGCGGATAGTCACTTAAACCCTCCCCTGACCCCGCTTCTTCCCGCTTGCTTCCCCTATCTTCTTGTTGTCCACTGTCGTCCGGTTCTGTCCTACCTGTATCAGTACCGGTTCCTTCAAGGATTGCTCCCGGGCAAACAACTCATCGGACTTTAGTCCATATGCGTTTACTTAAGCAGTTGGCAAAACAGCTCAGTCCGGATAAACTGGGGGCATGGGAGAGGACAACTATAAATTCGAAGATCTGGCGGCGATACTGCCGGAGCAGGGGAGAGAAAAAGCGAAGGAATAGGGCGCCTTAGAGCGGGCACGGGAAATCAAGAGGCCGGAAGCTGTGCTGAAACTCATTTTCCTGTATTTGACCGAAGGGAAATCCTTTGGGAACACCTGTGCGTTGTTAGATATGAGCGAGAGCTATCATCTGACCAAGAAGGCTATTTATACGCGAATGGACTTCAGTCCGAGCGGACTAAAGATGCACCGTATGTTCCAAAAGCGCCACATGGGAGGTAATGATAGCCGCCACCTGATCCCTCATGCGGGCGGTGTTTTCTTTGGTGGTAGCGGTAATTTGGGTATAGGAAATCCGGCGAGGCTTATAAAGAAGACCAGGAGACATGGACAAAATACTCAAAGCAATGGTGATTAAACAAAGTGCGCTAAGAATAAATGCCAGTGATGGTTTATCGCGTTTCATCAGAACCTCCTGCTAGTGAACTAACACCCCGGTTTATAGGGGGGGAGGGGGTGATAGCATAAACAAAATATAACGCTCTAGCATAGACATCTCCTCGCTTCCATACTTATTTAGCCTTATTCTGAAACCGGCTAAAACTCAAGAACCAGCGGCATTATAAATTTGTAACGCTGATTCTGTCAAGTTTTATAAAAGTATAAAATTGGAGGTAGGAGAAATTTGAGAAAACGGGCAAGAACCCTCTATCGGATATCGGCACAGTGTACTATACTGAAAAACTATCCTAAAGTAAGGCAAAAAAGTAGGGAACAACATGAAAACCAGGATACGGTTTGTTGCATTAGGAGGGGGCCAGGAAGTAGGGGCTAGTTGTTATTTCCTCCAAATAAATGAGCGAAATATCCTCTTGGATTGCGGTAAAACCCCCAATGGAGTCTATTCTCCTCAATTTTCCTATATCTTAAAACCCCCTTTCTTAGAGTCCTTACAGCAGATTAATCATATCTTTATATCTCATAGCCACTATGACCATGTGGGAGAACTGGGATACCTGGCTTCGGTATGCACCCGGGCGGGAATCTATGCCACGCCTGTCACCAAAGCCCTGATTACCTATATGCTCTGGGACCGGGGAGGTACATACGCCAGGACCATGACTGACCGGCAACGGGAATATGAAGAAATACAGATCGATAAGGCAATCCGGTCCATTATTACTGAGGGGTATTGTCGTGCAATTCCCCTGCCCGGTTATACCGTTACCTTCTATGAGGCAGGACATATACCCGGCGCGGCGATGGTGCATATCCAAACCCCTGACCGAAGTATCCTTTACACCGGGGACTTTTCATGTCAACCCAGCGCCTTGACCTCTCCCTATATCTTACCGGATAAGGTGCAATTTGATACGATCATTATATGCGGGGTTCACGCAAAACATCCATCCTATACCTCTGCCAGGATAAGCCGGCAACTGAAGTCAATAAAAAAAAGATTAGAAGCCGGATATTCGATGTATTTGGAGATCCCCCAACTTACCAAAGCCTGGGAGGTTTTACAGTTCATCAATGAGGGCATGGAAAAAAAACGCGTACCTACGGTACCGGTGTATATTGACCGGCAATTACTGGTGTTGGCAGAAACAATGGAGCGGCTGAACATACCGGTCTTAAAGCCCTGGAACTATACGTGCCCGAATCCTGGTCAAGGCCCCTGGGTGTGGATTGGACGGAAAGCCGCCGGCTCTTTGCACCCTTGCCTTGATGCACAATCTTATGGGAAAAAGATTGATTTTTCCTTGCATCCCACCTATCGCGAGTTAAAGCGCTTTATACTCACCCATAATCCTAAAACGGTCGTCCTCGTACATACCGGTTATGATGATAAGGGGGCCGCTAATTGTTTGGAAGCGGAGCTTATGGCTTCTGCTGCCTGTAGAAGCCAGTTCATCTATGCGGAGAACGGCGAAATATATACCCTATAACGTAAAGGAGTGCTTATGATACCTAAGGATATCCTAGACAAACTGGATGAGGTGATAGCCCGGCGCACGGGGAAGATTACCTATGACAAAGAGAGGTACATGGCGGATAATGTGCTGTTGACTACCTATTGTCTGCATCCTGAATTTGAACCTTGGCAGATTGCGGAGCTGATGAATACCAGCATAGGGACTGAAGAATACACAAGCCGTCGAGTAATTCAAAAGCTGCGGAAGATGAACCTCAAGGTAGTTGAACGAAAGCAGATCGTACAAACCGCCCTGCAGATGGGAGAAGTGGGGTTTAATTGTTTTAAAGGGGATAGCCATGCGTTTAAGCAATTCCGGGAGTATCTGGCTACACCGAATAGACACCCTAACCAGATGCAATGTATCCTGATGGCCCTTTTTGGAAATCATCCCCAACTGCAAGAACTGGCCCACGCCAAGGAGATACTGTATCTGGGTAGAGCCTATGCCGCCTATTGCCTGCTGGATCTTATTGACATCGCAGAGGATCTATACCGCGCACGGAAAAAGGATCTAGCCAACGCGGAGAGCTTTGAGCAGCAGCTTGCCCGTAAAGAAGCGCAGCTACGCAGGACCCAGGAGATGCTTGAAGAACTGCAAAGCGAATTGGAAAGCCAAATCCAGGAAAGCAAAACTCAGGAAATCGTGAACTTCTTTTCTGCATTGAATTCAGAGAAATATGGTTTTATTCTGGATGGCCTATTCGCCACCAAAGCTGGCTTGGAAGAGCTTAAAAAACGCCGTTACGAATTACCGGTAGAAATAAACGGCCTTACTATCTTGATACGGAAACTCATCCAGTTTGTAAAAGACAGCGACATCAATCCGCTCCTGCGGGTCGGTACGGTTATGACGGTCAAGAGTCAGGATATTGAAAACTACAGCTACCGGGGCTCACCCTTTGAAGGCGACGGTGCCGTAAAAAAGGTGGAAGTCATTTCACCGGGCTGGTATTTTAAGGACAAAGACATACCCGTGTCCCGTCCTACGATAAAAGAGATAAAAGAGGAAGCACATGATGTACGATGAAAAAACGGTCCCCGAGGATCATGACGACCTATGTGTGGGCATTGATTTAGGGACCACTAATTCGGTGTTAGCCATCATCAATCTCACCCTCAGCGGCGGCATTGTGAATAAGGTGGTGGATATTTCCCGGTATGAGGATGTGTTTTCAAGCTCCTCATCCCACGCAGACGGCTTCAAAGGATCTAAGGTGAAAAAACCGTTGCTCCCCTCATGCGTGTATTACCGGGAGGACCGCAAGGGTGACTTGAAACCCCTGGTAGGGGATTTTGCCAAACGGCAGTATACCATGCGTCCCCAATTTGTAGCCCGCTCGATAAAGAGCCAGATGGGACAAACCAGCGTAAGCGGCCTCAGTCCTGATGTTCCAGACAAAACCCCTGAGGCTATCTCGGCCCACATACTCCGACACCTGCTCTCAGAAGTCAAGCGGGTGTATCACCGGGAAATCCGGGACGTGATCATCACCGTACCGGCCAGTTTTGATGCGGCTATGTGTCAGGCCACGGTGGAGGCGGCAAGGCTTGCCGGTATAGACCTCGTCAACCGGGATAAACGCAAGCGGCAGGTCTTGCTGGCTGAACCCAATGCGGTGATGTATGATTTACTCAATCAAATGCAAAGGGGAGAAATACCCTCCCACCTTTTGGACACCTCAAAACCGCAGAAAGTCCTGGTGTTTGATATTGGAGGCGGAACATTGGATATAACCTTACATACCATAAGCCGGAATGATAAAAACCCGGAGATGCTCCAAATGGATGAAATCGCCACCAACCGGTACACCCGCCTTGGAGGAGATGATTTTGATTTATGTCTGGCCCAAGACATGTATATGCGGTACTGTAATCAATACCGCCGTACCTCAGGCATCGTTCACAAGATAGAAGCGGAAAAAGAAGAAGTAATGGCCCAGTTACTGAGCTATGCTGAAAATTTAAAAATAGATATAAACGATCAAGTATCCACTACCCAGGATGATACCTGGGGAGATGAAATCATTGAAAGTTCCGTGGGCGGCCGTATGCACAACGGTTATGCCTATGATGATACCTTTACCAAGGAGCAATTTGAAAGGATCATTGCTCCCCTGTTAGGCAACCACTTGCAGTATCAAGACTACCAGCGTTTTGATACGATCCATGATGAAGCGTCAATCAATACTATTATCTACCCCATATTGGATGTGTTGAAAAAGGCATCCCATAAATTACAGACTGATAAGGTTGTAGTGGATGCGGTGGTGCTGAACGGCGGCATGTCCAAGTTGTACCTAATCCAAGAGCGGCTTGAACGGTTTTTTGGTTTTAAGCCCATTGTTGCCCTGGATCCAGACCAGGCAGTTGCCCGGGGCGCTGCGGTGTATCATTACTACCTGCATAAATACGGAGAAGCGGATATGGGATTACCGGTGAGTAAGGGCAATACTTCCGGCATCCAGTTGAGAAGTACCGTATTAAATGAGGCCATCTATCTGGGAACCAAGGGAGGATCCCATGAACTCTTGGTGGACGCGGGTTCCGAACTTCCCTTTGTGTCAAAAGACCTGGATGGTTTTTCGATTGATCCTCATCAGCATAAAATTAAAATACCCATACGGAGAAAAGATACCGCTGGAGGGGGGTATACGACCATTGCCTCTGGGGAAATGACCTTTGAAAAATACTATAAGAACGGCGCGGCGGTTTCTATTAAATTCACCCTCAGCCGTAATAAGATCCTCTCTTTCCGGGCCTCTACCGGTTTTGAAGAGGGGATCACCACTATCTCGATTGATAAAGGAAGTACGGTTGATTCCCGGTACTTGATAGCCCCCAAACAGGGAGCATCCTTGATTCCAAAGAATGAAATCGACAAGCTCTCAGCCTTATGCCAGCAGAAAAGAAAAGGTGGCAACGATGGTATCAGTAAAAGAATTAAGCTATGTATTAAAACTATCACATCTTGCAGCAATCCTGGTGATTTTGCTCTGGTCATACTAACAGAACTAAAAAAACAGCAGCATCAGAAACGGGATGAATTTTTTGTACAGCGATTGCTGGTTCTCTCTCGAAAGTTGGCTCCACAGTGGGATAAACCCTATCAGCAAGAACTGGTACAGCAGTGCATTGCCATTACTTCGGCAATTAACCATGCTTTCCTCGCCATAGGCGGCGACCGGGTAACCACCATCAATGAGGCGATACGGAACATCGGCTTATTCGGTAATACCCAGCAGCTTGAAACTTTGGGTGCCTTTCATGATAAGGGCAGCCGGTATGAGGATCCCCTCATCTACGCCCATGCAGTATCACAAACTGCGGTCGAATGGATCTATACCCGGATAGATGAAGCATCTTTACGGAGCAGTTTATGGGGAATCGGTGTGGCTTTGCAGCGGAACGAAAAAGCCCCCGGATCCTTGGATCTGCATGAGGTGGTGAACAAGATCCTGGAAATCATGGAGAATCATACTCTGAACAGGAATAACCGGGAATCTGCCCTGATTTCCCTGGGCTTGATCTGCGATCAGCGGGAAAGCGCAGTAAATCCGGTAAGCCGAGACTTTGCACACACCGTAGAGGATCGGATTCAAAGGATCATGATCTATTACGAACCCCCCAAACATCTCACCGTGGCGCTGCAACTGATTAAAGGGGAATCCTTGAGTGAAGAAGATGAACGGTTTTTGTTGCAGAAAATAAGCAGTCTCGAGGAGGATGAAGGGTAGCCGGGGATACTCAAAAAATCACGAAAAAAACGCCAGTATGCTTGACTTTTTTCAGAGGGTATATACTTTTGATCAAAACATGAATCTATTAAACATGTTTTAGCCTTGTATTGCAGAGGAAGGGGGTGAAAATCCCCCGCTGTCTCGCAACTGTGAAGGGTTCCGGCTATCCCCTGAGCGCCGGACTCAGGCTGCCAAGGATGTTTCACGAGTATCGGCGTTATGAACCTTCTTGTTCAAGAGAACCCTTTCCCCAATCTGAGGTGAGACAAAGAGAAAACTGTCTACCGATGACACAGATGTTCACCGATTAAGAGGGGCTGGAGAATGAAACATCCGCGTAATCAGTGGATTTTTTATAATGCCAGGTAATCTGAGGCATGATATTTCTTGTCCAAAACACCCAAAGGTGGTATATCTTTGATAAGGAGCCATATATGGGAGTATCCCATGAGACCGCAGCGCCTCCTTTTGGAGAAGGACTCACCTTTGAGAAAGTCTGGGCCTCCTTGATGGAGTTGAAGGAGTCTCAAAGGGAAACCGACCGGCAGATAAAAGCCATGAGCGCAGAAACCGACCGGCAGATGAGAGAAACGGACAAACGAATCGGGGAAATTACCAACCGTTTCGGCGATATGGTTGAACACATGGTCGTACCGAACCTGGTGGCGAAATTTCAGGAATTGGACTTCACCTTTACCAGGGTATCCCGGGACATTAAAATTGCTGATGAGCAAAACCGTGTATTCCTGGAGGTTGACGCCTTTCTGGAAAACGGCGATAAGGTTATGATTGTGGAAATCAAGACCAAGCCCAACACCAGCGATATAAACGATCACGTTGAGCGTATGAAGAAACTCAGGTCCTACGCTGATGTACACCATGACAGGCAAACATACCTGGGCGCTGTTGCCGGGGTCGTTATCAGCGACAGTGTAAAGACCTACGCCTTCAAGAACGGTTTTTACGTCCTTGAACCCTCAGGAGAAACCTTTACCATCACCGAACCCAAGGCTCAAGGGTATACCCCCAAGGAATGGTAAAACCCCAGAGACCATGAGGAATAGTTCATTGTTAAGGGTTTGCCCGGCGTCTTTTTCGGTATAGATTTTTATCCATATCAAACAGAGGGTTTCTAGGTACCTGCGGAATTTCTCGATGTAAAGCGCAACTGCTGCAACTTCAAGTACCCGGACTTTGAGGATCTCTACCGGCTTAACGGCGGGGGCCGGGGGGACCCCGAGCTGAAACCCGATGACCGGGGAACAGACCTCGGTGTCGAGTTCCGCTATCAGCAGGTCCTGACCCTGGAAAGTACCTGTTTTGCTCAGTACATCCGGGACTCCATCCCCTGACCCAAGGTCCTGGAAGGTTTCTGGGAACCGGAGAACATAGGGGAGGCGGCCTTTTCGGC
>JAITAI010000189.1 GCA_031284195.1 Treponema sp. | reverse complement strand
ATCGGATACGGCGGGCATTTCGGAGGACTTGTTGTTTTTCGAAGAAGGTATTTAACCACTGGAAAGCATTTGACATGGCCTTCTTCTACATCAATGACGGTTTTATTTGAGGGCATCATACTTTGTGGATCACCTTCCCCTTATCCTTCTTTAAACAGGAAAAATGGATTCTGGCGAACCTCAGTGTTAAGACATGAGGGCTTGACTTCGGTACCCATGCATTCACCCCGTCCCCCCAACCACAAGACATTTTAGAAATAAAGAATCCCCGGAGCAAGCCGGGGTATTGAAGATTTCTCCTTGAAATCTTTGCGCCTGTGGTGGAACAAATCCCCCACACCCCCAGTTTTCCGCCCCAAGAGGCGGGGTATTAAACCAGGATTTCGAATAAACATTGATAAATGTTTGAAAAAAATAGAAACCCGGGAAAATGAAGATTGACCACTTAAAATGCAGTTTTTCTTGGTAATTTATGGCTACAAGAATGACCCTTATCATTATCAACAAAATCAAATCTAATGGGAAATGACGCATAACGTTCCGGTTGTATGCGACAGTTTGACCGCCTGAATAAGCAATGGGGTGGGAATGGCGAAGCTGTGACCTAGACGAAGAACCTCAGAGAACCAAATAAATGCCCGGAACGTATACTGCCTGTCTCCGGTAGCTTTTGTAGAAATCCAAGCACCTTTTTTGGAGACCCGAACCGGATTATTCCCTGCACCCCTTGGCTTGGCAAACCTATGGAATGATCGAGAACCATGGCCGATTGCACTAATAGCGGATAAGGGATTTTTACCATGATATCATGACCGGCTTAATCCTTTGGGCGTCTTTCGAACTTTACCTCTACAGAGAAACGCGCTGCCCTATGGAAGGCCAACATAGGAGCCTCACCCTTTGCCTCCCTTGCGTAGGTATCAAGAAGCCTGCTTTTAAAAGACCTGTCCAAACAGGGGGTTTTTTTGTGCTGCAATGCAAGGGCAGCAAATAAGTAAGAAAAAAATCACAGCGCCCCAAGATAGGCTTTGATAAGCTCCCGTTTCAGTCCCCGGAGCCGTTCAGTAATGGAGATCTTGTAAATATGGGGATTGAGCAGGCGCTTGTAACTGGCGTCAAAGGATGCAAGGCCGGAACGGACCAAGCTACGGATTTCTTCTAGAGAAGGGCTTGGGGCAAGAGGCCGGCCTTGTTCCATGCGGAGCTTGAGGAGGGGTTCTGCGGTCCCTTCAAGGGTATGGGAAAAATGACGGTAATCCCCTGAAGTATGCCAAAAAACGTAGTGGCCCCCTTTTTCCAGAATATCAGGATTAACCGGATCATCCACACTGAGCACATCTGCCACTGCCATACCCTGGGGATCCTGGATCCGCCATACCTGCTTCACTGCAGGGTTGGTGGTCTTGTCCGGGTTATCGGAAAATTTCATCACCGGCAGGAACTGGCCCTGGCCGTCTTCCCGGGCGGTCAGTTTATACACCCCGGTAAAGGCCGCTTCAACCCCTCCGGTTACCATCTGGGTTCCCACTCCCCAACTATTGATAGGCGCGCCCTGGTCGGTGAGGGCCTGGATGATGGTTTCATCCAGATCATTGGACACGGCAATGGTGGCTTTGGTAAGTCCTGCAGCGTCAAAGAGCTTCCGCGCCTCCACTGAAAGGTAATGAATATCCCCAGAATCCAGGCGCACCCCGAAATTCTTCCCTTCTGCGGCGAGGCGTTTCCCCACTTTGATGGCGTTTGGAACTCCGCTCTTGAGGGTATCATAGGTGTCGATGAGAAATACCGGGTGCTCGGGGTACAGGTCTGCATAGGCCTGAAATGCCGCTTCTTCACTGGCATAGGCCATAACCCAGGAATGGGCCATGGTTCCCATCACGGGGATGCCAAATTCTTTTCCTGCTAGTACATTGGAGGTCCCTACTGCGCCGCCAATGAAAGCCGCCCGGGACGCGGACATGGCGCCGTTAAAGCCCTGGGCCCGGCGGAGACCGAATTCCATGATCGCCCCATTACCTGAGGCAAGCACGGTTCTCGCGGTTTTGGTGGCAATGAGGCTCTGAAAATTAATGATGTTCAGAAGCATGCCCTCGATGATCTGACATTCGATGAGCCCTCCCCTGATGCGGACTAAGGTTTCCTGGGGGAAGATCACGGTTCCTTCATCCATGGCCCATACTGAACCGGTAAAACGGAAGTCTTGGAGGTACTTCAGAAAGGGTTCTTCAAAAATCCCCAGGCTCTGGAGATAGGCAAGATCCTCTGAGGAAAAGGAAAAGCGTTGGATCTGCTTCATCAGGGTCCCCAACCCGGCAAATATGGAAAAGCCGCTCCCAAAAGGTTGGCGACGGAAGAACATTTCAAACACCGCCTGCCGGTTCATATTATTTTTCCAATACCCTTGGGCCATGGTGAGAGCGTAAAAATCGCCAAAAAGCGCTGACGATGTATTCATAGGTTTCCCTCTATCTCTTTTGAATCGGCTAGGATAATCCCCGCATCCTCCATAGCCTTAAAAGCCCGTTCCACTGAGCCTTCAGGGTAATCTACCCCTCGGACCCCGTCAATGAGTACCAGGGTCTTATATCCGAGCCGGACCGCGTCCAAGACGCTGTAGAGCACACAATAATCCGTGGCAAGCCCCCCTACTATCAGGGTCTTCATTGAAAGGCCCCGTAAGAAACCGTCCAGGCCCGTAGGGGTCTTCCGGTCGTTCTCAAAAAAAGCGGAATACGAGTCCAGGTTCTGGCGGAACCCCTTACGGATGATGAGACTGACCGGGTTGAGATTGAGCCGTTCATGGAAGGAAGCTCCGAGGCTCCCTTGTACGCCGTGATCCGGCCACAGGACCTGTCCTCCTACCCCGGGCAAATCCAGGGTATCCCCAACATGCTTCCCTGGATGGGCTGATGCAAAGGAAACATGCCCCTGAGGGTGCCAATCCTGGGTAGCAATCAGCCTTCCCCCGGCTTGGACCAATCGTTCTCCCAGCGTATTAAGGGGGCCGATTACCTCATCCCCCTGGTTGACCGCCAAGGCTCCTGCGGGCCGTTTTTCCCCGGAAACAGCGGTATAGGCAGGACAGAAATCATTTTGCACATCAATGGCAAGCAGTGCGGATGTGGTAAAATCGATCATCATAGGATACTCCTCGGATATTTGGGATCTACTTTCGGTGTATACTGAAAATCATCTGGCTAAGGCATATAAAAATTGATATAGTGTAATATGAGAATACCCCGGGAGTCAATATCCTTTTTAAAGGCAGAGATCCTCGTCCTTCAAATGTACGGGGCCTGGGCTGTTTCTAAGCAGGGCGGATATTCCTAAGTACGGTATGCTCTATTTCCCTGAGTTGGGCCCGGTAAAGCTGGGCAATCGTGGCCCCATAGTCAGCGATAAGCTGAATGATATTCCGCTGATGATTCCCTTCCCGTCCGTTGATGCGATCCCCTGCATCCCCTAAGCCCGGCATGATATACGCGGTCTCATTTAACACCGGGTCCATCCACAGGGTAAAGACCTGACAATGTTCCAAAGCCCGAACCACCCGCAGGGCCCCTTTCAGAGCGGCAATCACATTGAAAAACCGGATAGACCGGGGTTTAATACCGGTTTTAAGGAGATAGTGGACCACGGTCACGAGACTCCCCCCGGTAGCGTTCATAGGGTCTGCAAATATCAGGTCCTTGTCATGCAAGGTTTCCAGATTAAAATAGGACTTGTCCAGGTCAAGAACATACTCCATATCATGTTCATGTTTGGTATCGTCCCGGTTGATTTTAAACAGGGCAAAAGGGGTTACATATCCATGGGAAGAATACTCCTGGATCTCCTTAGACATGATCATGGAGGGCAATAAAGCCCCCCGGAGCATAACGCACATGACCGTATGCTCAATAGCAGCATCAATATTGGTGATTTTATGCACCGCATAGTTCTGGACCGGCAGGTTTACCGGGGTTTTGACGATCAGGTAGTTTTTATTACTCCCCGGCATCCCACCGTAAGCGAGTTTGAAGAGCATTTCATAGGCCCGTTGTATGTAATAGACAAATTCCTGGTTTTCCGTCTGTATATCCCGGAGCTTCGCAATGAGCCGGGATGCTTCAGGATGGCTCTCTTGAGAAGTCAGGAAGGAATATACCCGGATTGCCGGTTCATGGCTGCACAGTTCTTGCATCA
Organism: Treponema sp.; assembly: GCA_031284195.1. Taxonomy (GTDB): domain Bacteria; phylum Spirochaetota; class Spirochaetia; order Treponematales; family Breznakiellaceae; genus JAIRLU01. The sequence goes on along the minus strand of JAITAI010000189.1, from coordinate 459 downwards.
GAGAACCCATCTCATTATAAAGCCCGATAAGGATAGCTTCTTCCCGGCCTTGTTCAGGGAGACTAAGGGGCTTGGAAAGCCTGATGAAACAGCTCATCACTTGATGGTACAAGCCGTCCATTTGGGAGATATACCCCTTATCCGATTCGCTAAGATACCCGTCAAGGTCTTCGGCTTTAAGCAAGATCTTGTTCATATATTTATCAGCATAGCAAGGGGGTATAAAAATTGCAATCCAGGAGAAAAGGAGCGCCGGGTATTCCCGCCGAATAACCCCTCATGCAAAAATTCACCGTTGACACCGATACATTTTCTTAAAAAAAATCTTAATATACCTAGACATTTCAAAAAATAGTGCTATACTGGTTTACATGAACTTAGGCTATCCTATCCCCCTACTTTCAAGAGGGATTGTAGTTACCCAACTTCAGATCCTCTGGAGTCAAAAACAGACCGTAT
>JAITAI010000034.1 GCA_031284195.1 Treponema sp. | reverse complement strand
TATCAAAATTTTGTAATTCTAAAATCGTTCTAAAAAACGATATGCTGAAAAATCAATGGTTTCATAAATATGGTTTCAATAATATTTTGCAAATTTCCGTTTCGTAATGTGTAGAAGTTGAGTAAATTTGAGTTATAAATTCCTTTTAAATAACATGTTATTGGCTTTTTTAGAAAGGCGCAAGCAGTATTAGGTCATTTCGCTACGCTTCATTCCCACGGCTCACTACACCCACAGTTTGCCAGCCCTAAAAATGCTACGCATTTTTTTATTCGGGCTGTCAAACCGTCGTAAACAGCCGGAACGTTAGGCGAAATAATTTTTGAATTGGTTGGAAAATGTATTGTAAAAATCATTGAAAAAGTTTATTGTTTTATCAGGAGAATAAACTATGTCATCAAATGAAAAATTAGTATTTGCTAGATACTCAAATCAATGTGAAGAAGGAAGAGCAAAAAGATCAAGAGCTGACGATCTTGAATTTTATTTCACTAAGAAATTACTTGCAAAATATATTGATAAACAATCAAAAGTTATAGAAATTGGTTGTGGGACTGGTTATTATGGTATCTTTTTACATGATAAATGTAAAGAATATGTTGGTGTTGATATAACTCCTGAAAATATCAAACTATTCAATGAAAAAGTTGAACGAGAAAATATTTCAAATATTACTACAATCGTAGGTGACGGAACAAACTTAAACAATATCGATAAAAATGAATATGATGTGGTTTTAATATTTGGTCCCATGTACCATTTACCTCCCGAAGAAAGGGAAATTGTCTTTGAAGAATCAAAAAGGATATGTAAAGAAAATGGGATCATAATGTATGCATATCAAAGTAAATTGGGGGCATATTTACAGGCAGGTATATTATCATACCCAAAACATTATCCTAATAAAAAATCAAATGAATATATTTTAATAAAAGAAACCGATGACGAAAATCCCGGATTATTCTATTTTACGACTTCAAAAGAAATAAAGGAAAGCGCCAAGTTACATGATTTGGAAATAATTAAAAACATTGGAGTAAATTTTTATTTTAATAAGGAACAAATTAATAGCATGGATAATGAAAAGTATGAATGCTGGTTGGAATTTTCAGAATATTTGTGCAATGATGAATCATGTACGGGATTAAGTAATCATTCAATATTAATTTGTAGGAAAAAATAAAAAGCAAAAATTACTTCGCCTAACAGGTCTGTATATGCTTCGGGCGCGGTAGCGCCCTCGGGCTACGAAAAACCGCAGTCGGCCTACGGCCTTTGTGCGGTTTTTCTCCGCCACATTGCAAGCCGCCGCAAACCTACGGTTTGCTTTATGGGCGGCTTGCAACGTCATATACATCCGGAACGTTATGTGCAATACGGGTTGAAAAATTTTAAAAAAATAGTATAATGTCTATAAACTTTTATAGGAGGGTAGTTATGAAACTATCAAAAGCCGTGGTGTTGGTAGCATTTATTTCAATAATGCTATTAACAGTCGTTCAAAACACATTCGCCTATGATCTTGGATCAAATGGTAATTATTCCATTAGATCTGATGGTGATGGAAATTTCTGGATTGATGATAATGCCAGAGGCATATGTGTAATGATTGTTCAAGCAACGCCCACAAGCATAAGTGGCACATATGAATTTTTGTGTGGTAGCACGACACGAAGGCGAGTTAGTAGTGCCACTGGCTTGGCTTCAATTATCGCTGGTGCTTCGGGAGGTGGCTGGCCTGCCGCTAAGGCATATGGGCTGCAAACCTAATTTACAACGAAGTATGCGATATTTTTGGGTAAAACTGTTTGTCAGTTTTTTACAAAAAAGGTGTCTGTCCATTAGATAAATGTCTATACCGGAACGTTTCCCACTGCTTTAGGCCTCGTGATAGGTATACCCCATGGATCAGGATAATCAGACACGGTTGCCGAATTGTCTTAGATGCCTTCATTACAAGGGGACCGGGGAGTACGCATACCCCCGTTCCTGTAGGGTTTTTGGCATCAAGAGCCGAAACCTACCGGGCATGGAAGTATTTTTAGCGACCGGCCATCATTGCCCTTCGTTTCAAGTAAAGATCCGGTAAAAGAGCCTGCCTGGATCGTGCTGAGGGCTTACAGTTTGGTCCTGCCCCTAAAACTCCTTGACAGGGTAAGCCGATCCGCATATTCCAAGTCGCCTCCTACCGGGAGTCCAGAGGCAAGGCGGGTAACTTCAACCGGATACCCTTTGAGGAGCTGCTGTATATACAGGGCCGTGGTATCCCCTTCCACTGTGGGATTCAAGGCGAGGATGACTTCTCTGATACTTTCCTGACGGACTCGGTTTAAAAGGGGGCCGATGCTCAGATCTCCAGGGTTTATTCCTTCCAAAGGGGCGATAAGTCCTCCCAGTACATGAAAGCGTCCCCGAAATTCCCGGGATTCTTCTATGACCTGCACATCCTGGGCTCGTTCAACTACACATATAATGGCATCCCGGCTGGTATCAGCACAGATAGGGCAGGGATCCTGTTCGGTAAAACTACCGCAGATCCCACAACGGATAATCGTCTTATGCAGATCCGCAATCTGTTCCGCCATGAGCTGGGCGTACTGGGGATCCCCGTCCAGCAGGTAATAGACCATACGGCGGGCACTCTTTTTCCCAAGTCCCGGCAATTTGGACAACAGGATCACCAACCGGTCGATGACATTCATGAATTCCCCGAAAACCCTGAGCCTGGGAAACCGGGGTTTATACCGGGTATTTGCATGCCCCCTGCAAGAGTACCCATTTCCCGATTAATGGCTTCTCTGACTTTTTCCATGGCATTGGTAAAGGCGGCGATGATCAGGTCCTCAAGCATTTCCCTCTCCTGAGGATTGATCAGTTCCGGGGCGATTTTAAGGGATAGCATTTCAATGCGTCCATTGAGGTCTATCTCTACCATACCTCCCCCGGCAGAACCAGTTACGGTAATAGCTCCAAGTTTTTCCTGAAACACGGTCATCTGTTCCTGAATCTTCTGGGCATTCTTGAGGATATCAAAGGGATTAATATTCATCACTTACTCCGATTGGGATTTCTTACTGTTTTGAGGCTGTTTCAAACGGTCACATTATGAAACAGCAATCTCACTGTAAGGGAAAAAACGGATTTTAGGCCGCTTTTCAGGAGCCCCGTTCACCGGAAACAAAGTTTCCACCCTAACCGGGTTTTGAAACAGGCTCTTTTACGTTTCTTTGACCACCGTACCTCGAAACACATGGAGTACCCGTTCTACTTGGGGGGCCAACCGCGGCGAATCAGGGCTTCCATTCTGATGATCACTACCGGCTACAGGGTCCCCTTCTATACTACCAGCTATCCTAGGGGCTTGTCTCCCCGTCTCTGGGACTGAACCGGGCTGTTCCGCTCCATTATGGACCGGGGATACAGGTTTTGCAAAATCTGGCGGGGGAACCCCTGATGCTTTCGCCACTACTAAGCGATCAAAATTTTCACTGAGAGAACCGGCTTGGCTGGAACTTAATCTTCGGTTTGGTTCCTGAAGAGGTTTCTGCTGTGCAGGAGCAGGGCTCGGTATGGAGGAATCATGCAATACCCCGGGAAGTTCCATTCTGGCAGCAGCGGAATTTCCTCCTGCTCCTTCTACCCCTGAAGAACCGGAGAGACCCAGCGCGGCCTGGGCTTCAACAATGGCGGCCCGGAGCTCAAGGGGAGAAATCCACTGTCCAAGCCAGCAGAGTTTTGAAACCACCGTTTCCAGCTCAAATCGTGGAGCAATCGAGTACCGGATATCCCGGTACAGAGTCAGGAGCAGATCCAGGGCATGTTCCAGTTGCAGCTTATTAAGGCCTTCCAAGACCTTGGGTGAGAAACGGTCTGGGCTGTAATCCAGCAGGGATTCCCGGGTAATGCCGGCTTGTATGAACAGAATGCTGTGATAATACCCTGCCAAGTCACTGATGAACTGCTCAATGGCGACCCCTGCATTGAGCATATCGTCAATCAGGGTAAAGGCTTGGGTACTATCATGTTCTACACAGGCCTCTGCCAGGGCATTGAGATTATCCAAGCCCACTAAGCCTAGCTTTTCCCGGATAAGGGCAGACCGGATATACCCATCAGAAAAGGCCGCTACTTGGTCGAAGAGGGTATAGGCATCCCGGAGGCTGCCGGTGGATTCTTTAGCAATCCAGAAGAGGGCCTCATCCTCAGCCTGGATATGCATCTCCGTACAGGTAGCCTTGAGAATCGATGCAATCATCTCAATAGGGATGAGCCTGAAGGCGAACTGCTGACAGCGGCTTTTAATGGTGGCCGGAACCTTGTGCAGCTCAGTGGTGGCAAAGATAAAGACGATATAGGGAGGAGGTTCTTCGATGGTTTTAAGGAGGGCATTGAAGGCGCTATTGGAGAGCATGTGGACTTCGTCGATGATATAGACCTTATAGCGCCCGGAATTGGGGGGGAACAACACCTCATCCTTGATCTGACGTACATCATTGACCCCGGTATTAGAAGCTCCATCGATCTCAATAATATCCAGACTTGCCCCCCGGCTGATTTCCTGACACGTCGGACACACCCCACAGGGAGTCACGGTAGGCCCCTGTTCACAGTTAAGGGATCGGGCGAGGATCCGGGCTGCACTGGTCTTACCGCAGCCCCGGGGTCCAGAAAAAAGGTAGGCATGAGCGATATGCCCCTGCTCAAGGGAGTTTTTCAAAGTGGCTACTACAAAATCCTGCCCTGCTAATTCATCAAAGATTTTAGGACGCCGCCTGGTGGCGGTTACTTCATAAGCCATGTTCTGAGTATAGCCTGAATCAGAGACAAAAAAAACCCCGTAACCAGGGTAGACCACGGCGCAACAGGCATCCACTTACCGTTGCTTCCTTCCGGACCTGGCGGGGTTGGGCGGCGCCTGTTCGCATGGCTCCTAGCTACAGGGTGTTGTAATCATATTAAAGATGAACAAGGATTGTCAAGCCGGCGGATTCCCTCATTGAACAGGCAACCCACTAAAAATCGCTTATTCTGAAACTGGGGCTACCGGAACCCATTATGAGGCATTTCCGCCGGTTCCTGGGGTATTGACCGCTACGGTCATGGGCCGGGGAGAATAGAGAAATCCCTCCGGTATGGACTTGGGGGATTTTTTGCTCCCTTCCCGTACCAACGCTTCCTTAAAAATCTGAGTGGTGCATGTAACTATTAGCCCCCATATCATGTTATCCATAATAAAGCATAGTACAATTATAGATACTCCTAGAAAAAAGTAGCCATCTAAAAAGGTATAATGCAGCGCCTTTCCCAAAAACGGCAGTTTTAGGAAAGGCCTCTTTAATCAGGACCTTTTCTTTGTCGCCGTAACCGGTTCTCCTCCTCCCGGTTACGGTTTTTTATTACCCCTTAGAGCCGATTCAGAGGAGCCGCCCCGGTCCTGGTCTCAGCATATCTTCCCGATGGGCCAAACAAAGCGCTTCCTGTACCAAGGCGCGGTTTTCCGGTTTATTGAAGTGTATAAGCGCGCGCTGCAGCCGTTTCTCCCGTTCTCCTGGTACAGAGATAGGTTTCATGGTTCGGGGATCGAGGCCGGTACGGTACATCACCGTGGAAAGGGTTCCGGGAGTGGGATAGAAGTCCTGAACCTGATCCGGGATAAAGCGGCTCTTTTTGAGATACAAGGCCAGCTCTACCCCATCCTGGAGGGTCGATCCGGGATGGCCTGAAATAAAATAGGGAACCAGGTACTGTTTGTATCCCAGGCCGCGGTTTATTTCAGTATAATCTTTCACGAACTTGCTATAGGTCTCATGATCGCCCTTGCCCATAGCAGCGAGCACCGAGGAAGCGACATGTTCAGGGGCAACCTTGAGCTGACCGCTCACATGCCAGCGGCAGAGGGTTTTCAGAAACTCCTTCCCGTATTGGCTGTCCAGACCCAGGTAATCAAAGCGGATTCCTGAACGGATAAAGATCTTTTGTATACCTGCCCCGGCGTTTCTGAGGGCCTTGAGGGTTTCCAGGTAATCCCGGTGGTCAGCCCGGAGCCGGGGGCAAGGTGTTGGGTACAGACATTCCCGGTCCGGGCAGAATCCCCCCTTGGTCTGACGGGTACAAGGAGGACGGTAAAAGTTTGCCGTAGGGCCTCCTACATCATGGATATACCCCTTAAAGCCTTCCCGCCGCGTCAAGGTTTTCGTCTCTCGAAGGAGGCTTTCCGGGCTTCTTCCGGTAACGGCCCTGCCCTGGTGAAAGGTGATGGCGCAAAAGGAACAGCCTCCAAAACAGCCACGGCTGGAAACCAGGGAAAAGGCCACCTCTTTCAGGGCAGGTATGCCTCCAGCAGCATCGTACTGAGGGTGGGCCCGCCGGGTATAGGGAAGTTCGTAAATCTTATCGAATTCCGCTTGGGTGAGGGGAAAGGCAGGAGGATTCTGGATAACCCAGCGATCCCCGTCGCTTCGTTCTACCAGAGGTTGAGCGCTTAAGGGATCTGCCTGTAAGCGCTGGATCATGAAGTGCTCTGCGTATTGTTTTAAGGAATCAGGATCCTTCCCTTTAATCACCCCATAATCCGGGAGCCGGATCCCGGTCTCCCCGGTATGGGAGGAACGGACACAGGTTCCCCGCACATCCCGAATGGCGGTAATAGCCTCACCAGCATGGAGGCGCTGGGCAATTTCCCGGATAGCCCTTTCTCCCATGCCGTAGACCAGGAGGTCCGCTTTAGAATCCAGCAGTATGGAACGCCGCACCTGATCAGACCAGTAATCGTAATGGGCAAAGCGGCGAAGGCTGGCTTCAATACCGCCGATAATAACCGGGATGTTTTTATAAACCGAACGGATCCCTTCAACGTAGGTGAGTATGGCCCGATCAGGCCGGAACCCTGCCTTGCCTCCTGGGGAATAGGCATCTTTGGAACGGGGCTTTTTCGCCGCAGTATAATGGGCCACCATGGAATCCATGTTTCCTGCGCCCACGAGAAAAGCCAGCCGGGGTCTGCCTAAGGCCCTATAGGAAGCCCTATTTTTCCAGTCCGGCTGGGGGATAATACCTACCTGATACCCCGCATCTTCCAAGACCCGGGATACCAGGGCAGCTGCAAAAGCAGGATGATCCACATAGGCATCACCAGAAACAAAAATAAAATCGCAAGACTCCCAACCCCGATCATCCATATCCCTCCGGCTTATCGGCAGGAATCGGGGCTGGGAGCAAGGTATGGCGAAAGAAACGGCTTAGACTCCAATAACCGACGTAACCTGGGGGACTTCTTTTTTCAGGTGGTTTTCAATTCCCATCTTCAAGGTCATCTGAGCCATGGGGCATCCACCACAGGCACCAGTCAATTTTAATGATACCGTGCCATCATTGGCCACGGAAACGAATTCCACATCCCCCCCATCCGCTTGGAGGGAAGGTCGAACCTTATCAAGGGCGGTCTTTATTTGTTCTTCAAGCATATATGCTCCTCATACCATGAGTATACGAAGATAATGAGGATCTGTCTATGAGACACGGCGCCTCAGCATTTTCCTTGGGCCCTTGCTCGTCTTCACCGGCAGGGGGACCAGAAAATATCCAAAACCGGTTCCTCCAAGGCCGGCTACTGCCATCCATCTACTAACGGGTTTATCCGGGCGCGGTCTTTTGCGGATTGACTATTTTGCTCCTTCATCATAGAGTTATTGAAAATCCATGAAAAAGCGCTGCCTTGTTTTTTTCTGTATGTTTAGCGCCCTTGGTTTCCTCCATACTCAAAACGCAGGTGCCGAGGTTCCTCAAACGATCCGTACCACTAGTATATCCCTTAGGGGGACTCCGAAATACCAGCCGGGCTTTACCCACTTTGATTACGTGAATCCTGATGCCCCCAAAGGAGGAACCCTTACCCGCCATGCCATTGGTACCTATGACAACTTTCACCTCTATGCCCTGCGGGGACGCTGTACTGACGGGTATGAGTATTTTTACGATTCTCTCATGACCGGTTCTGAGGATGAGGATGACGCCCTCTATCCCCTCATCGCAGAAAGCCTGGAATATGCAGCGGATTATTCCTTCATCATTTTCTCGATACATCCCCAGGCCAAGGATCAGGAAGGCCAGCCCCTCACCGCAGAAGACGTGGCCTTTTCCTTTAATACCTTTTATGAAAAAGGGGTTCCCCAGTTTAGAACCTATTATAACGGGGTAAGCGTTCAGGTCCTTTCAGGGAACCGGGTCCGCTTTGATTTGCCTGAACCAGGGGACAAGGAAAGAATGCTTGCCTTAGGGGGGACGACGATTTTTCCCAAACGGTTTTGGGAACAGCATAACTTTTCCGAACCCCTGGTAACCCCGCCGGTGGGTACCGGTGCGTACCGGGTCAAGGATTATAAGATGGGGGAGTACGTGATCCTGGAACGGGTCAAGGATTACTGGGCCAAAGACCTGCCGGTCAACAAGGGACGGTACAACTTCGATACCATCCGTTACGATTATTACCGGGATGATACCATTGCCTTGGAAGCCTTTAAGTCTGGGGAATACGACATTCGCAGCGAATCGGACATTGAAAAATGGATCACCCAGTATGGGGGTTCTGCTTTTACCTCCGGCCTCATCATCAAGGAAGAGATCCCCCATGCAATTCCCCGTCCCATGAACGCGTTTAATTTCAATGTGCAACGGCCGGTGTTTCAGGATCGCCGGGTTAGGATGGCGCTAAATTACTTTCTTGATTTTGAATGGATAAACAAAAACCTGTTTTATAATCAGTACACCCGGACCAGGAGTTACTTTCAAAACACCGAATATGCAGCTTCGGGGCTTCCTTCTGCAGCAGAGCAAAAGGTGCTGGAACCTATTCGAGGGCAGATCCCGCCGGAGGTTTTCACTAAAGAGTACAACCCGCCCATAACCGGCGGCTCTGGTTTTGTCCGTCCCCAGATGCGGGAAGCCATGGCCTTGTTCAACGAGGCAGGCTGGGAATTACGCCAGGGAAAGCTGGTGCATAAGGGCAGCGGAGAGCAGATGCGGTTTGAACTGTTGATCTACAGCCCCAGTTCTGAGAAAATCGCCATTCCCCTCCAACGGAACCTTGCCCGTTTCGGCATTGATATGCATATCCGTATGGTAGATGTGAGTCAGTTTGTGAACCGCCTGCGTGCCCGGGATTATGACATGCTGGATCGGGGTTTTTCTGCCCAGTCCTATCCCAGTTCAGATTTAGCCTTGGCTTGGCATTCCGATTATATGGATTCTACCTACAACATTGCAGGGGTTCGAGATCCCGCGCTGAATTATCTCGTGGAAGGTATCATTGCCCATCAGGAAGATGCGGAGGCCCTGTTAGCCTGGGGCAGGGCTCTAGACCGGGTTCTCACCTGGAATCATTACGTGATTCCCCAATGGCATACTTCACAGTTTCGAGTAGCCTATAACCAAAAGCTCCTTAAACCTACAGTACGTCCCCGGTATACGTTAGGTTTAAATACCTGGTGGATCCGCCAGGGGTCTTAATACCTTCGTGGGGTAGATTCCGGTTCTTGGAAAGCCTGTGCCGATGCATATCCGATTGCATAGTATTTCGTAACAGACGTGGTGTTGGGAGCACGTTTTAGCAAAAAAAGGCGTGTTGCTACCCTCAGTAACATAAAAAATCCCAGAGATTAAAATCCTCATCCCTTGTAAAGAAACCGGTATTGTAGTATACTATACCTAATTATTAGTAAAAAATACAAACATCGCGAGTAACTATCAGAAACACCATCATAAAGGAGTATTTTTCATGGAAGACAGAAAAATAATTTTAGCTGTTGACGATATGTCAATGAATCTGAGGACCATCCAAGTTATCTTGGATAAACAGTTTAACGTCCGTTTGGCCAAGTCTGGGGAGATTGCCTTATCTATATTGGGCTCCGGCAAGGTGGATCTTATTTTATTGGATATTGAAATGCCCGGTATGTCGGGATTTGAGTTCTTGGATGTGCTCAAAAAACTTGACCGGGCTAAAGATGTGCCGGTTATTTTTGTAACGTCTCATGCGTCAACCGAGTTAATTGCCCGGGCTACCAAGGCAGGGGCGAGAGATTATGTAATGAAGCCCTTTGATCCTGCGGTTCTGCAGAAGAAAGTATATGCTGCCCTGGATATGCAGGATATTTACATTACTAAAGACGGTAAAGCTATCAACCTTCCTCCTCAGTGATCTACATAACCGGATCAACGGTTCAAACAGGACCGATAGGGTTTAGCAAGGAGTAAGAGAAGGAGCGAGGAGGATCTTATGCAGGAAAGAAAGGTTATTTTGGCCATTGATGATATGTCCATGAATCTGAGGACTATTAAGGTATTATTGGAAAAACACTTTGATGTACGTTTGGCTAAATCCGGCCAGATGGCCCTTACTATAGTGAACGGTGAACGGGTGTCCCTTATTTTGTTGGATATTGAAATGCCCGGCATGTCCGGCTTTGAATTCCTTGAAAAGATAAAGGACTATCCCAATGTCCAGGACGTACCGATTATCTTTATATCTTCCCACGCAAGCCCGGAACTTATTAAGCACGCTTCCAAATACGGTGGCGTGAAAGATTATATCATAAAACCCATCACCCCAGAGATTCTCGAAAAAAAAGTATACGCTGCCCTTAATATGAATCCTTTTTCAGGACATGATGCTGCTCTATGAAGCATAGGGCCATGCCAAAACCAGCGGGCTGTCTAGGCTATACCCAAAGCGCTCCCACCCTTCCAGGATATTAGAGTCCCCAGGTGCGTAACAGGGCTGTCAAAGTACCGTCCTGTTGCATCGTCATTACCAGGCTATCAAGATAGGCCGCCAGTTTGTCATTTTCAAGTTTCGTGGCAATACCGTATTCCTGAGGATCGAAGCCATCAGGTAAGAGCAGGGTATCCTCTTGAAGGTATCCTAAGAGGATCGATTTATCTACCGAGTAGACATCAATCTGTCCGCTCAGCAGGGCCGCCAGGATCGGGGGATTACTGGGAAATTCTAAAAACTGTACCCCTATGCCACGCTTATTCGCTTCATTGGTAACTGCCTGGGCAGTGGTGGTCCCTCGGATCACCCCGATGGTTTTACCCTGCATATCTGCCAATCCGGTCAGACCCGAATCCTTTCTGACCAGGAAGCCGACTTCGTCGATATAATAGGGGCCGGTAATATTAACGTGCCGCTTCCGCTCCTCGGTGATGGTATAGGCGGCAATGATCATATCGACCTCTCCATTATCAAGCAGGGGTTCCCGCAGTTGGGTGGTAACCATAGTAAAGGAGACCGCGTTCTTATCCCCCAGGATCGCTTCCGCAATATTCCGGGCCAGATCGATCTCCAATCCTTCTAGTTCGTTGGTCTGCGGATTGACGTAACTGAACCGGGGCACATCCGACTGGGTCCCTACATGCAAAATTCCCCGCTTGCGTAGCGCCTGAACCTGGGCAGAACGAGCCGGATCATCATCGCAGCCGCTTAGAAGGAACCCCATGGCGAATAGCGGTATCAAAAGCAATAACCCTATTTTCATGCTCTGTATATAGCATATTTTGTATATATACACTAGGGATTCCCCAGGGCAAGGTCATGTATTTTTTAACTCCTTAGTACGGGATGAGTTGGACTACCCTCTGGAAATTTTCGACCCAAGCCTTGCAAGTTATAGGCTCACCTCTGGAACCGCCTAAGAAATATACGGTTACCTGACCTTGTCCTGGGATACTTGCTTGACAGTATTCCTAGGCTCCCCTATCATCATAAAACTATGACACCTTATTTCAATGAAGCAGGCTCCCCTCCCAATAGCCCTCAGGCGGAAACCGCCGCCCTGCTCGCAAAGCGGAAAGTTGAAGATGCTATGCTTGCCCATCTGGATAATCTTACCAAGCCCCGGGGTAGCCTCGGAGCATTGGAAACCTATTGTATCAAGATGGCAGGGATTCAGAACCAGGTTCCCCCTCTTATTAGGAAGAAGGGGATTTATGTGTTTGCCGGGGATCAGGGTATCACCGAAGAAGGGGTATCCCTGTATCCCTCGGAAGTTACCTATCAGATGGTACTGAATATGCTTTCCGGTGGGGCAGGGATCAATGCCCTGGCAAAAGGCACGGGTTGGGAAGTGATTGCCGTAGATGCCGGGGTAGCCGAAGAGTTTCCCCCTGATGAGGATCTGCCGCCCAAGAGGGCGTGCCGTTTTATTCGGGCAAAGATCGGGAAAGGCTGCCGGAACTTCTATAAGACCCAGGCCATGAGCGCCCAGGAAGCGGCCAAGACCCTGGAACAGGGTAAAAGTTTAGCCGATGACGCCCAGAAACAGGGCTATGACCTCGTGGCCATCGGGGATTTAGGTATTGGAAACACCAGTACTGCAGCAGCCATGCTCATGGCCGCAGGGTTTTCCCCGGATGAGATGATAGACCGGGGAACCGGTATTGACCAGGAACGGCTGGAACACAAGAAACGGATCATTCGGGAAGCCGTGGCCCTGCGTAAGCCTGCTCAAACCGGCGAGGCCATTATAGAACAGGTAGGTTCTTTTGACCTGGGGATGATGAGCGGTTTTATCCTGGGTCTTGCAGGCAAGGGGATCGGGTGTGTCCTTGACGGTTTCCCGGTAACTGCTGCAGCGTATCTAGCCGCAATGATAAACCCCAAGGTGACGGAGTTCCTCTTTGCAGGACATCAATCCAAGGTGGCAGGACACCGTCCTGTATTGGATAAACTTGGCCTATCCCCCATTGTATCCCTGGATATGCACTTGGGAGAGGGTACTGGCGCGGTTATCGGCGGCTACATCATTGAACTGGCGGTCCTCACTGCCCGTACCATGGCGTCCTTTTCCCAGGCCCAGGTTTCTGGGAAGGATATCGTGGAAGAGAAGTATTAAAGCATAAGCCTGTGGGTATGGTTAACCGGTTTCTTTCCACCTTGAGCTTGGTTTCACGGTTCCCTATCAAGCGGGGGGGTAAAGCACCATTCGATATTTCCCGGGTGGACTTCTATCTGCCGATTACCGGAATAGTCCCTGCCGTGTTGGGCGTCCTGGTTCTTGGCGGGGGCTACTTTCTGACGGAAAGTCCCCTCCTCACGGTTATCCTCACCCTTATCGGTCAATACCTAGGGTTTAACCTTTTTCACCTTGATGGGCTTATGGATACAGCCGACGCCTTTCTCGGCGCCTTTGACCGGGAGAAGCGTTTTATGGTGCTCAAGGATTCCCGGATCGGGGTGTACGGCTTTTTCGCAGGTATCGCGGTCCTCAGCCTCAAGGCGGGACTGCTCTATACCCTGTTTCCCTATCTGATCCCTTTTCCCGCTCCCCTCTTAGCCTACCCCATAAGCGGACGGTTCAGTGCGGCTCTGATTCCTGGCTTGACCGGGCCTGCCAAACCAGGTGGACTTGGCGCCTTGGTAAAAGATGCCCGGCTTTACCGGGTAATGGCGGGGTTGCTCATGGGCCTCCTTCTTTGGACGGCCCTGGTATGGGGAATGAGTGTCCTCTTCGCCATCGGTGAACCACGTTACGGTCTTTCTGGGATGCTCTTCGCCGTACCTTTGGCAAGCCCCTTGGTGTCGGTGTTTTTTGCCCGGCTGTACCGCAAGCATCTAGGAGGTTATACCGGAGACGCTCTGGGCGCTGCGGTAGAGGTCGCCGAAATCTTACATCTCGCGTTGTCCCTGGTGGTTTTAAAGCGGATAAACGTATCTTGAACAAAACGCAGCCCTCTTTTAGCAGAACTCGTTCCGCGCTGAACAGAACGCAACCCCTTTTGGTAGAGCCTATTCCGTTCTGAACAGAACACAGCCACCTTTTAACAGAACTCGTTCTGCGCTGAACAGAATACCACCCCCTTTTAGCAGAACCTATTCCACGCTGAATAGAACGCAGCCCCTTTTAGCAAAACTCGTTCTGCGCTGAACAGAACGCAGCTTCCTTTGAGTAGAACTCGTTCCGCGCTGAATAGAACACAGCCCTCTTTTAGCAGAACCCATTCCGCGCTGAACAAAACGCAGCCCCCTTTTGGCAGAACCTATTCCGTGCTGAACAGAACACAGCCCCCTTTTGGCAGAACTCATTCCGCGCTGAACAGAACGCAGCCCCCTTTGAGTAGAACCCATCCTGTTCCTGAACAGGACGCAACCCCTTTGAGTAGAACCCATTCCACGCTGAACAAAACGCAGCTCCCTTTTGGTAGAACCTATTCCGTGCTGAACAGAACACAGCCCTCTTTTAGCAAAACTCGTTCCGCTTTGAACAGAACGCAGCTCCCTTTAGCAGAACTCGTTCCGCTTTGAACAAAACGCAGCCCCTTTTAGTAGAACTCGTTCCACTCTGAACAGAACACAGCCCTCTTTTAGCAAAACTCGTTCCGCTTTGAACAGAACGCAGCTTCCTTTTAGTAGAACTCGTTCCACTCTGAACAGAACGCAGCCTCCTTTTAGTAGAACTCATTCCGCGCTGAACAAAACGCAGCCCTCTTTTAGCAGAATCTATTCCACTTTGAACAGAACGCAGCCCTCTTTTAGCAGAATCTATTCCGTGCTGAAAGGCTTTTTAAAAGAAGCAGATTTTAAAAAAGGATTGTACAATACGAGCATTATCACTATGATACGGTAATGGAGCATGAAAAAGGTACCTCTACCAGTAAAAG
>JAITAI010000024.1 GCA_031284195.1 Treponema sp. | reverse complement strand
TAAACAGGACGGATGCGGGTACGGGCATGAAGGCGTACCACAAAGGATATACAAAAGGCTTTGTATATACCTGGTTATGGAATATAAAACCTGGAATTCTTGAAAAGAACGCTGCCCTGCGGGGGAAATCAAACAATTCTGTGGTTTTATATACATTTTTATACTTTTTGACCATAGAGGAAGAAAATGGTAAAGAAAAATTGTTGGTTTACGCTATTGGGTGCTATACTGGGAACTATCCTTTCCGGTTGCGCCAGCAGCGCTGAATCAAAGACCGCTGACATTATTAGTTATGATTCAGCGACTTTGCAAAATGTTATTCGGGTTACCGAAAACGGCCTTCGAAAAGACGCCGTCCGAGTTTCGCCGGACGGTTCAAAAATTCTCTACTGCGAAGCAAATGTTACCGATGTAAACGCCACCATTCCTTTTGAGGATTTCTCGGTTATGCTGCTTCGGGACGCGAATTTATCGGCAAAAACACCCATTGTTACGGATCCTTCCTTTGGACCGGTATGGTACGATGATAATGCGGGGTTTGTGTATGTGGTATATGAAGGGGGAGCGAGCAAACTCGTCAAATCAAATATTACCGGCGGCGGCAAGACCTATATCACGAGAAACCCCATAGGTGATTACGATACCCGTCCCAGTATAAAAGGAAAGGAAATACTCTGTGAAACCGGGGTGAACGGCGTGAGGCATATTGTACGGGTAAAGGACGATGGCAGTGAAGTTACCATCCTGGGTACGGGCAACTCGCCGAGCTGGCATCCAACGGAGAATAAATACGTGTTCATTAAAGATGGGAGTATTTGTGTTATGGATTTATCTAATAACCAGGTAACCCAAATCTATGCAGCTGCTACGGACAAAGACAGGAAAGTAATTGAATTTTGCTCCCAGCCGAGCTATTCAAAAGATGGACGGTATATCCTGTTTGCCAAGGGCGCAAACACCTTTATCACCGCTACTACCAAGAAGGGCGGCTTTAGATTGCCAAGCAAAAAGCTTGAAACCCAAAGGCAGCACTTGTTTTTGATACATACCGATGGAACCGGTCTTTCCCAATTAACCAGTGGGAATGTGGATGTCTTTGCCCCGTCATGGGGTATAGATAATGACATATTTTTTGTTGCTAACGTTCAAAATGCAACGGAAATATGGAAGGCAAAGTTGTTGCTTGCCGATTAAAAACCTATCCGGCCCCTAACGCTTTGTGGCAGGTGGGGCGATTAGCTCCACTGCCAACAAGCCGGTGTTCCGGGGGTTCACTACAAGGGTACGGGAGCAAGCCGGATTCAGGATACGGTATCTCACAAAGAAGAGCCGAAAAACGGCAGCGCCGGTAGAACTGGAAGAAGGCCAAGGACGGCCCTGAAAAGGGCGTAAAAAACGGGCAAAACAGCCTGGTTTCGGATACAGCCAACCCATATAGGTGGGTTCAATAGGGGTTAAATCGGTGGATTTCTCTGCCTGCGCTAACCTTAAAGGCATTTCTGGGTATCTGTTCAATGAGTGTTCGGAGGTAAAACTGCCTCTGAATAGTACCTATATCGGGGGCGCTGAAAGGTTTAAGCTAAAAAAGTAAAGAGATAGTCCCCAAGGGTTTCACCCTTGGGGATTTCATGTTGATAAGGAGGGTTTTATGCAAAAGATTACCAGCCCCGGCGGCCTGTAGGCAACGAGGCTTATGGCGGGGATCCTGGTTTTAGCCGGGTGTTCCGATGTATTACAGGTGCCTTCCCAGGCCCTGTATACAAAAGGAACGCATCCATACAGCTCCTGGAGTCGCCAACTTTCATACCCTCGTGGGACGCCTATTCCAAACCAAAATGTTCCAGGGTGTTCCGGGCTTTCCGGGCAAGACCGGTGTTTTTTTCGTCGGTCATCAAAGGGCGGACTTCTGGGGCCAGGGAACGAAGCTCGTTTCGCAGGATCATATCCAAAGCATAGGATTTTTCTATGACCCCTCCTGAGTTCAAAAAACGGCGGACCAGATCTTCCACCTTCTTGGTTTTTGCCTCGCTGAGGGCCCCAAGAAAACCGTTGTACAAGCTGGTTTGATTGGTCTTTTTTGCATCATCCAATTCGATGATTACCTTTTCCGTGTACGCCTCTGGATTATTGAGGAGGAGCATTTCAGCGGCCCGTATTCTGATCCGATTAGGATGCTTCCGTTCAACGAAGAGCCGTTCCAGAATAGCCTGGGCTTCGGCGGTTCCTATGGCGCCTAAGGCTTTGATGGCCTCATCCCGTACCGAAGGCACCTCGTCCCGTTCTGCACGGTATTGGAGGTAGGGTATGGCCTCGGTTAATTTTCTGGTTCCTGCGGCGCTGGCTGCCCCTATACGGGTCCGATAATAAGAATCCCTGAAACTCTCCAGAATCGCATCATCCACGGATTTCCCTGAAAAAGGCCCTAAGGCAGATACTGCAGTGGAACGGACATTGGGGTCTGTGGAGGATAGGGCCTGGAGGATCGCATCCAAACCAGAACTGTCCCCGATTTTTGCCAGCCCTTCCAAGGCGACCATACGCAAGCCTCCCCGTTCCTGGTTGTTTTCGGCAATTTCGATTAACAGGGAAACCCCGGCTTGGGAACCGGTTTCTCCCAAGGCCAGGATAATATCCCGGCGGCTTATATCCGGCGGATTCCGGTTGGTATAAAAGTCCATCAGGTATGCTGCGGTATCATCTTTATCTTGAGCGCTCCCCCCTGAAGCTACCCGGCCCAAGGCTCTAAAGGCAGAACCCATGAACCCTTGTTCCTGGGCGTCCAGCAGTTTCTCCAAAGGTTCGAGCGCATCCGCGGCTTTAACCTTTCCCAGGTAATCAATAGCCGCCATGACCGTTTCATTGGCCTCATCTTCCCGTTCTTCTATGGCCTTGATGGCCCGCTGTTCAAGGCCTTTCTTGTCCCGGTCTCCGAAAAAGGACAATACCCCGGAGAGGATATTCTGATTCCGGGTGGTCTGGGTTACCGCAATGAGTGCATCATCCAGGGTATTTTCACTTTTAGACTGCAGGGCGCTGGTGCGCTCACTTTTTAAGGTCTGGATTAAGGCGGCGATCTCGGTTTCTGTACCGTACCGAATAGTATCAAGCCGCTGCTCATCCTCTGATTTGGCAACTGCGCTTTCTGCGGCGAAGATCTGGCCTGCCGAAGGAAGCAGGATCCCGAAAAAGCAATGCCCAAAGAACAGCAAGAAGCATAAGGGAACCGTTGAAGAGGCGAATTTCACTGAGTATCTCCATCATAACAGGTTAAAAACACCTGCTTAAATGATAAAAACCGATCTTCCTCAATGGCTTTACGGGCATTCCGTACCAGTTCATGCAAGAAATAGAGGTTATGGTAACTTGCCAGCATAGCGCAGAGGATCTCCTGGGTTTTAAAAAGGTGCCGTAGGTATGCCCTGCTATAGGTCCGGCAGACTTTACAAGCACATGCTTCATCTATCGGCTTAAAGTCCAGGCGGTTTTCGCTTTTTTTGAGGGCTATAGGCCCCTGCCGAGTAAAAACATGGCCGATCCGGCCAGCTCTGGTGGGAAGTACACAATCGAAGATATCGATACCCTGTTCAATAGCCGCCAGGATGTACTGGGGAGTGCCGATTCCCATAACATACCGGGGTTTTTCCTTGGGTAAGCGGGATGCGGTATAGGTCAGGTACTCAAGAAACACCGCTTCAGGCTCCCCTACGGAGAGCCCCCCGATGGCGATCCCCGGGGTTCCCGAGGCAATCACCGCTGCTATGCTTTGTTCCCGCAGATCCTTAAAAAAATTACCCTGAACAATGGAAAAGAGCTTCCCCTGGTATCCTGCACAGACCTGGGCATCCCAGGCTTGTTTTGCCTTATCAAGCCACAGGTTGGTAATACGGAGACTTTCTCGCGCTTTTTTATAGGGGGTTTCCCACGGGGTGCATACATCAAGCTGCATCTGTATGTCGCTGTTAAACAAGGCCTGAATCTCCACCACTCTTTCGGGGCTCAAAATATGGGAGGAGCCGTCAATATGAGAACGGAATTGCACCCCTTCATCCCGTATTTTTCTGAAAGGCGCCAGGGAAAAGACCTGGTACCCTCCTGAGTCGGTTAAGATATTGCCCTTCCACTGCATAAAGGTATGGAGGCTGCCTGCAGCGGCAATCACTTCGGTTCCTGGTCTGAGGTAGAGGTGGTAGGTGTTGGAAAGGATAATCTCGAAACCGATCTCCTCCAGGTCCTCTCTGGTGAGGGCCTTAACCGTTCCATTGGTCCCCACAGGCATGAATGCAGGGGTTGCAACCGGACCGTGAGGTAAAACCATGCGCCCGGTCCGGGCATGACAGGAGGGATCCTCATGGTACAAGGTAAAAAATGGTTCCTGCATAGTTTTATACTATACGTGATAATACCCTGGTTAGAGAAGGCGGCTTATGCGTACCATCCTTTCTAAGGGAATGAAAGCCCAGTCCACGAGAAACAGGACCAAAGGGACGGAGACCCGATTCTGTAACAGCCTGGGTATCCAGTTCAGCGTTTCCTAATGGAGGGCGGCCTTGTTTTTTTAAACCATGTATAGTAGGGTTATAACGATTCGATTAACAATGCTATGAAAAACAGAAATTGGAAACAGTGGTATAAATGGGATGGTACCTTCCGGTGTACGGGTTACAAAGAAGGGGGGGCCTTTTACCTGGTTTTTATGATCTATAGTAAGTATATAACCGCCTTGAGGGCGGTTTTTTTTTGCAAAGGAGGTTTTCATGTTTAAGAAACGGCATCTGGTTGAGCCGGGAGATTTTACGATTGAAGAGATGGATCGACTCTTTGATCTGGCTGAACAGATTGAGCGCGACCAGGGGTACCTACGGGAATCCTGCCGGGGGAATATCTTGGCTACCCTTTTTTTTGAACCGAGTACCCGAACCCGTCTTAGTTTTGAGTCGGCCATGCTCCGCCTCGGTGGAGCATGTATTGGTTTTTCCGAACCCAATTCCAGTTCAGCTTCCAAAGGTGAGAACCTGGCAGATACCATCAGGACCGTTTCCTGCTATGCAGACATCATCGTCATGCGGAATCCCAAAGAAGGGGCTGCCCTGCTGGCGTCCCGCTACGCTACCGTGCCGGTGATCAATGCCGGCGACGGCGGCCACCACCATCCCACCCAGACCCTGACGGATCTCCTCACCATCAGACAACTCCAGGGTTCCATTGAGGGGCTTACCGTGGGATTCTGCGGGGATCTCAAGTTTGGCCGGACCGTTCATTCTTTGGCGAAGGCCCTTTCCCGCTATCCTGATATTACCATGATATTCATCTCTCCCCAGGAATTGGAGGCCCCTAACTATATCACCGAAGGGATCCTCAAAAAAGCCGGAGTATCCTACATTGAAACCCACAGCCTTGAAAAGGTGATTGCAGATCTGAACGTATTGTATATGACCAGGGTACAGCGGGAGCGTTTCTTTAATGAGGAAGATTATATCCGCCTCAAAGACAGCTATATCCTGAATCGGGAAAAAATGAAGCAGGCCCGGGATGACCTCATCATCCTCCATCCCCTGCCTCGGGTGAATGAAATAGCCCCTGAACTGGATGAGGACCCCCGGGCGAGTTACTTCAAACAGGCGAAATACGGTATGTATGTACGCATGGCCTTATTAGCGTCCATGTTAGGCAGGTGTTAAAGCGTATTGCCCTTTCAATTCCTTACTATAGTATATGAAGATTCACCGGATGGGTTTCGGCTTGCAGAGCAGGAAGCAGGTTTATAGGTTTACCCTGGTCTTGCTGATTTTTTGTCTGAGCGCCTGCGAAAACAGACTATTTTCCCCTTCATACCAGGTGGAATTCCCAGCCCTGCCCCTTACGTGGCAGGGTATCCTAGGCCCTCCCCATTGGCGGGTTACCTGGATAGGCCCTGAAGGAACTTGGGAAACTGTAGAGACCGATCAAAGGCTTCTTCCTATGAGGCTCTTATCAGAATGGACTACTCCGGTGATCGCTTACCCCTATTGGCCTGAACAAGGCATAGCTCCTGATATCATGCGCCCCAGCGGAGGACTGTTTCCTTTTGACTGCGAAAACGACCGGATCCGCTTGAGCTGGCGAGGCGGCGTTGAAGCCCTGGTGTATCTGGAATTAGCTGCCCATGCCGAAGCGCCTGCCAAAGGAACCCCTCGGCTGCCTCACTACTTTAACTGGCCCCGGTTTAGAGCCTTGCTGGACGGGCCTAGCCTGCCTGAAGGGGTACAGCAGGATCTCTGGTCTGTAGATTGGAAGGGGATATGCCTGAAGATAGCCCAATCCGGGTTTGATCGACGCCGTATTGTGCCCCAGTCCCGGGAAGAACTGCTGGTACCGGTAAGTTATGGCGGTCCCTGGATCGGCACATCCCCCTTTGGGGAACCGGTGTATCAGGAAGCAGGAACGGTCCTCCATCTCCCGGTTTCCCGGAATGGGGATACCTACCTTTCCCCTGAAGGGATGCTCCGCTGTACCCAGGAGGCCTGGATGTGGATCCC
>JAITAI010000294.1 GCA_031284195.1 Treponema sp. | reverse complement strand
GTGCTGTCGCGGGGCTTTAGGCCGAGGGCGATATAGTCTACTTCCGTCAGGGGCGGGGTCAGAAAATAGCGTTTCTTGATATCCCGCATTTTCGCCGTCAATGCCTCAAATGCTTCCCTGCATTGGGCCGTTGCCATGGGCGTTCCGGTGGTCTCGTTTTTCGCCGCGGCAAGGGCGGCGTCCGCAGTCTGTATGAAGGCGTCTAGCTCCGTAATGACGGGGTGGAGGGGATGCTCCAGGCGTCCACATTGGCGGTCATGACGGTTTTCCAGTCTTTCGCCATTGATAGTTGAGCTTCCCGGCTTGCCGGGAGCCAGTCTCTGGTTGTTGACATTATGATTGCTCCTTATTGTGGTGTAGGCGGGATTGCCTAAATATGAAATAAACGTGCCTGATTTTGCGGCGGAATTGCCTAATTCCGGGGTTGATTGCCCCCGGCTGCCGTAAAATTGCCTAATTCCGGGACGGATTTGCCTAAGGGTAAGGAATTTGGACAAACCTTCGGTTTGTCTCCATAAAAATGCGGAAATTTAGCTATTGGGTACTTGACACGCCGTCTTTTTGTTAAAGTATAATGTGAGCCTTGAGCAGGCGAAGTCTGCGGCTTTGCCTCGGAGTTTTGCTCCGCAAAACTCCACCAGGGGGCGGGGGCTGTCTTTTGTGCTGCGGTTAGCCGAAACATAGAAAATAATACCTTTTTCCGTAAAAAACATCAATAGGCGGTTTCAAGAAAAGCCGTTTTTTGCCCCTTGCAGACGCCTTGGAGGGCTCGGTGTCCGATGAAGTTGACCCCTCAGCATTAGGGGGCATGGCTTTTACTTTGACTTTATCGAGGAGGTTCACGGCTCAGCCCCTGGTTCACAAAACCCCTCTTGAGGGTGTTCTCCCTTGAGGTTCCCAGCAAAAGGCCGTCCCAGGGTTTCTAGGGTGAACCCTAGAATAGAGAAGCGGAATATACCCCCTTGCTTTTTTAAGCGTATATGGTATGGTCATGTTGAGGCTGTTACGGCTTCCATAAACTACATACCGAGGAAAGACCGATGAAAGAAGTGTACGATTTTTTAAAGAAAAGCGGGACCTATTATCTTGCGACCCTGGAGGGCACGAAGCCCCGGGTTCGTCCTTTTGGAACACTGGATATATTTGAAGGTAAATTGTATATCCAGACCGGCAAGGCTAAGAACGTGTCGAAACAAATAAAGGCGAATCCCCATATCGAGATCTGCGCCATGGTTGAAGACAAATGGATTCGTATAGAAGCAGTGGCAGTAGAAGATGACCGGATCGAAGCACGGCAGCACATGCTGGACGCATATCCGCAATTGAAATCCAGGTATGCCGCTGACGACGGTAATACCCAGGTTCTGTATCTCAAGGATGCCCGGGCGACTATCTCCTCTTTTACTGACGAGCCGAAAGTAATTCAATTCTGACGGAGCGTACCGCTATGAAACGAGGCCTTATCCGGGCAACCGGTAGGCCGCAATAGCCCGCGTGCTACAAAGGTTCCGTATAGGCATAGGTCTTTTTCTTCTTATGCGGCCTTTGGAGTGTTCTCAACTTCACGGTTTTCTATGGCAGGAAAGAGGGGGTGTTAATGTTTTCCCTTTTCCCTATGGGATGGAGGCGTAAAGCACCTAAGAACCGGAAAGGCCCTAGAACAATGCTCTGTGACAAAGGGGTTCAACTGAGGTTTTTAGAGGATAAGCATGGCGTCCCCATAACTATAGAACCGATACCCTTCCTGTACTGCTGCCTGATAAGCCGCCAAGAGGCGTTCCCGGCCTGCAAAGGCGGAAACCAACATGAGCAAGGTTGATTCAGGGGTGTGGAAGTTGGTAAATAAGGCATCCACCACTTTGAAGGTATAGCCGGGATAGATAAAAAGCGCAGTGGCTCCAGTTCCTGGTTCAATACCCCCCTGCTTCCAGGCTGATTCTAGGGTCCGGACGCTGGTAGTCCCCACGGCAATGATCTTACGGCCCTCGGTCTTAGCTTGGACAATCTTCTGGGCGCTTGGGCTATCAATACTGAAAATTTCCTCGTGCATGGGGTGATCCTCAATGTATTCAGTCCGTACCGGAAGGAAGGTCCCCAATCCCACATGGAGGGTGATAAAAACGCACTCAATCCCTTGCTGGGAAAGCTCCTGCAGAAGTTCCTGGGTAAAATGGAGACCTGCAGTGGGCGCAGCAGTGGACCCGGTAGGTTTCGCGTACACCGTCTGATACCGTTCCTCGTCCAGAGGGGTATCTTTCCGCTTGATGTAAGGCGGTAGAGGGATATGGCCGTAGCGGTCAAGCCAGAAATCATTCACAGGACGGTCAAACCGAAGCAGCCGATATGCTCCTGATTCCCCGGTAATTTCCCCTTCCCGTTCATCTTCAAAGACGTAGCGGCTTCCCAAACGGCGACGCTTGGCCCGTTGGGTCATGGTCAGCCAGGTACAGTCATCCCCCTGTTTTAATGGGTTCAAAAGGAGGAATTCCACCGGAGTACCCTTTCCCTTGGAGACCCCCACAATCCGGGCCTTGCGGACTTTAGAATTGTTAAACACTAAGAGAGAACCGGGTTCCAAGAGATAGGGTAAATCCGTCACTTGATGATGCATAGGGTTTCCTGTACGCCGGTCTAACACCATGAGCCGGCTGCTTCCCCGGGTTACCGGTGGGAACTGGGCGATTAGGCGTTCGGGTAATTCAAAAGAGAAATCCGTTAGTTTCATCTTTATCTTGGGTCATGGGCTTTGCAATCTTGAGGTGTTCATAGGCCCGATCCGTTACCATCCGGCCCCGAGGGGTACGCTGGAGAAGCCCTGATTGGATGAGGTAGGGTTCATAGTAATCCTCTAACGTATCTACTGCCTCGCCTACGGATATGGCCAGGGTTTCTGCACCTACTGGTCCTCCTTTGTACCGTTCAATGATGATCCGGAGGATCTCCCTATCGTACTGTTCAAGACCCAAAGGGTCTATCTCAAGACGGGTGAGCCCTTCCTGCACCACCGCTGGAGTGATAGAAGCCAGGGAAGGGCCCCCCAAGACCTGAGCAAAATCACGCATACGCCGAAGGAGCCGGTTTGCCACCCGGGGGGTCCCTCGAGAGGATTTTGCGAGGAGCGAGGCAGCTTCATCATCAATGGAAATTTTGAGAATCCCTGCGGAACGCCGGATGATCGCTTCCATATCCTCCTGTTCATAAAAGGAAAACCGGCAGCTTATTCCAAAACGGCTTACCAAGGGACTGGAGACATTCCCGGCCTTAGTAGTAGCTCCCACCAAGGTAAACGAAGGAATAGGAATCCGGATGGTCCGGGCGCTGGGACCTTGGCCGATGATCCAGTCCAGTTCATAATCCTCCATGGCAATGTACAGCATTTCTTCCATAGCTGGTTTGAGCCGGTGTATCTCATCAATGAAGAACACCGTCTTATCGGTTATCGTGGTGAGAATCCCGGCGAGGTCTTTCGGTTTATCCAAGGCCGGGGCAGAGGTAACCTTAAAATCCGCACCCAACTCATGGGCTACCACCTGGGCCAGGGTAGTTTTTCCCAGTCCTGGAGGCCCAATCAAAAAGAGATGATCCAGACTTTCCTTTCGTTCTTTAGCTGCGGCAATGAAGATCCCCAGGTTTTCCTTGAGCGCGGCTTGGCCCAGAAATTCCTTGAGATTCTGGGGTCGCAGGGAAAGGTCCCGTTCATCTTCAGGAAGGGATTTTTCAGCATGTACCACTCCAGGATCGTAGTCCTTTCGGGAAGACACCCCCGGGCCTTGGCTTTTCCCTTCAGGGTCTTTAGGTTTCACTTTTCCCATACTGCCCCAGCGTCCTTTACTGGGTAACGAATTCCTGTCCCCGGGTTTCCAATACCTTCAAAGAAGATAGATTGATGCAGATATAAGGGTACCCATCTTCTTCATAGGCCCCCAGTACGCCGATGACTTCGACCCAGTCGTTCTCTGCAGGATAGATGGCATCCTCCTGCTCCCACATCACCTCAAAGCCCGCGTTTCCGTCATTTCCGCAGCAACCAGGACCATACCGAATCACAAAGTAGTAGGGAGGCTCTGTACTGGAATAGGATTGGGTCTGGAAGATGCCTTCTAATTTGATGGTTTTACCGAGATAATCCTCAGGATTGAGATAGACATCGTTTGTTTGGGCTATGAACATCTTTTCTTTGATTTCTAAGAGTCCTTGATTGGCTTGGTATTTGGGGTCCACCTTAATCAGCCGTTTATTGGGGTCTTGCGTATCCGCCTGCAAAACCGAAACTGCCGGTCCATCGGATAAAACCGCCGACGATTCAGGCACGAGAAGCCCACTGGAACTTGCTATACCCGAGGATCCTGACCCGGGAAGGATAATCCCTGGAGTGCCGTTTTTGTTGGTCCGTCCTGATAAGGCGAACCCCTGCTTGCCACTGCATCCGCTTACCCAAAGCATACCCAAGGTCCAAAGTAGACACAAGCCTGCTGCACGGGGTAATTTTTGTATATGGTTCATCGTTTTATGCTCCTTACTATAGCAAAAATAACATAAAAAAGAGGCTTTTTCAAAAGGTCACCTATGAAACTGGTTTTCCTGCTTTCGGCGTTGTGAGCGCATCTCATGGATACCCCAAAACACCAGGAAGGCTACCATGTTTACGATAACCACACTGGCCCCGGTGGGGGTAGCGTAGACATAGGAAATTACCACGCCGATGAGGAAACATACCACGGAAACCAGCCCCGAACAGAGGGTAACGGTCCTGAAACGCTTACAAAGGCGCATACTGGTGAGCGCAGGAAAGATAATAAGCGCTGAAATAAGGAGGGCCCCCATCATCCGCATACCTAAAACAATCGTCACCGCGGTTAAAAAGGCGATGAGCATGTTGTATGTCCCGGTCTTGGTACCAGTGGCCTTGGCAAAGGTTTCATCAAAAGTTACCGCAAAGATTTTATGGTAGAAAAGGATAAACAAGGTTAATACAATCGCCGACAGGATGATACTGAGATACACATCGCTTTTACTCATGGCGAGGATACTCCCGAACAGGTAATTACAGACATCGGTATTCATGCCGGTGGTCATAGAAATCACCACCACTCCGATGGCCAGGGCCCCGGTTGAAATCAGGGCAATGGCAGCATCCCCCTTGATCCGTGCATGTTCGCTTAACCGTAACAAAAGAAAGGCCGCTAAAACCACGATGGGGATAGAAACCGTGAGAGGCGCCAGGTTTGCTGCACTGGCAATGGCAAGGGCACCGAATCCCACATGGGACAAGCCGTCTCCGATCATGGAATACCGTTTCAAGACCAGGCTGACCCCCAGCAGGCTGGCGCAGAGGGAAACCAGAAAACCTACCAGCACTGCCCGCACGATAAAGGTGTAGGAGAACATATCCTGTAAAATCATGACAAACTCGAGCTTATCCATTCTGTTCCTCCTGATAATTTCCCAGAAATTGTTTTCCCATAGGGGATTGGGCATAGGCCTCGGCGCTTCCTAGGAAGAGGGGTATTCCTTGTAAATGAAGTATACGCCTCGCATAGGTAAGGGCCCGCTTAATATCGTGGGAGATCATAACCACTGCAATCCCGGTCTCCCGGTTTATCTCTTCGATTAACCGGTACAGATCCGTGGTAGCCAGAGGGTCAAGCCCTGCTGCAGGCTCATCCAAGAGCAGCAACTTCTTGGCTGCACAGAGCGCTCGGGCCAGGAGGACCCGCTGTTGCTGACCGCCGGACAGTTCCCGGTAACAGTGGTTCCGCAGTTCCCCTATCCCCAGACGGATTAGATTTTCTTCTGCTGCGGATTTATCTTGTTTTGAATAAAAGGGACGGATGCCCCGTCTCCCTTGCCGTCCGGACAATACCACTTCGTAAACCCCGGCGGGAAAATCCCGCTGTGCCGCAGTATGCTGAGGAAGGTACCCGATTTCATTGGTTTTAAGTCCCTCTCCCAAGATAATACTTCCCTGCTGGGGTGGTAACAAGCCAAGAATACCTTTCATGAGGGTACTCTTACCGGAACCGTTCTCTCCGGCTATGCAGAGATAATCCCCGGTATACACTTCAAGGTTGATACCTTGAACCACCAGAGCACCATCATAGGCAAGAGCTAAATTCTGGCAGATGATAAGCGCCATTATCGAGCCATCATCCAAGGGGATAAACATAAACAAGTCACGGCCTTAGTATAGGTATTCTGAACTTGAAATACAAGGGTGTTTGAAAAGAGGAATGGGAGACCCGTCTCAGGCCCTTTGATGGATTTCATAGGGAGCGGCTCAGGATACCGGTATAGAAACAGTGAGGGAGGTATGGCGGTAACTCGTTTCTCTATTTTTACTTTGTTTATGGGTTTATCCTAGAAAGCCGGTGGCCGTTCTTGACAAATTCCCTTTCAGGAAGGATAGTTAGATAAGGGTTCGTTCAAAGAGGAGTTTGTTCGTGCAGTTACGTCCCTCCTTGGTTCAGGAGCAACGGTTAAAGATGAGTCCTCAGCTCTATCAGTCCATCAAACTGATGGAGCTTCCTATGGTCGAACTCCGGGAAACTATAGAAGCGGAAATTGAACGGAACCCTGCTTTGGAACTGGTGAAAGATCCGCTCATGGTTTCCCTGGAGGGAGCATCCGGTTCTCAAAAAGAAGATGACGACTATTTTGAGGCCGCTTCTGATTCGGGCTACCTTCGCCGTAATGGGGATGAAGCCGCTGATGAACAGCATAAATTGATCGAAGGCGTCCTTACTCGATCTGAAACCCTTCAAGAACATCTTTTATGGCAGTTACGGCTTGAACCGATAGATGCGGAAACCTGGCGTCTAGGAGAACTGCTCATCCAAAACTTGGACAACGACGGTTTCCATAAGGAACCGGTGGAACAGCTCTTGCCAGGGGAACCGGCGGCTCAAATACAGGCAGCCATGCAACTGGTGCAGTCCCTGGATCCGGTGGGTACCTGTACTGCAGATTACCGGGAATCCCTGCGGGTCCAGATTGCCCTGCTCCCGGATGCCCCAGAGGGTATGCTGGAGGCCCTTTCATACCTGGAACTCCTGGAACGGGTGAAAGTTGCGGATCTTGCGAAGAAGTTAAATCGTACCCTAGCAGAGACCGAGTATATTTTTGAACGGATCCGGGCTTTATCTCCTTTTCCTGGCCGGCAATTCGCTTCTGGAGATACCCGGTACGTGGTTCCTGATGTGCAGGTTTTCAAAAAAGAAGGAGAATTCGTGATTCTCCTCAACCATGAGGAAATTCCTGTATTAGGGATCAACCCCTTTTTTATGCAAATCTCCGACAAAAAAGGAGGAGATAAGCCTGCCCGGGATTTTGTCAAGGAAAACATCAAAGAGGCCCGCTGGTTTATCCAATCCATCAACCGGCGGAATCATACCCTCCTGCGGGTTTCTCGGGCCATCGTAGAATTCCAGCGTTCATTTTTCGTAAACGGTCCTAAATACCTAGCTCCCCTTACCTTGCGGGATATAGCTGGAGAACTGGGGGTTCATGAGACCACGGTTTCCCGGACTGCCAATGGTAAATACATGCAGACCGAATGGGGTATTTTTGAACTCCGTCACTTTTTTACCAATTCCATAAGCGGGGCAGGTTCCGGGGGTTCCCGTTTTTCCAAAGAGGGAGTCAAAGCAATAATCAGAGAACTCATATCAGGGGAGGATCGGCATTTTTCAGATCAGGAAATAGCCGGACTCCTAGCTAAACGGGGAATTTCCCTTGCCAGACGAACCGTTGCAAAATATCGGAACGAACTGGATCTGGGCTCGTCATATACCCGGTGAACTGTACTAGGGGGTTATTGTTTTCTGTATAAAATAGAGCCTTTTTCAAGATCTGACCTTTTGAAAAAGCCTTTATATTTTCTTAATTATAGGAGTTATTATGAATATTGACATCAAGGCCGTTCATTTCACTTTGAAGGATGATGCCCGGGAATACCTGAATCGTAAACTGGGGCGCATACATAATGCAGAAAATATGATCATTGATCTCCTGTTTACCCTTACTAAGGATAAGGACTTCGCTGTAGAGGTACAGGTCAATTTTCGCTGGGGCGTATCGGTTCACCTCAAAGAAACCGATTTTGAACTCAACGCGGCCATTGATAAACTCATTGATAAACTGGATGCTAAAATAATCAAAGAAAAGGAAAAAATTGTCGCTAAACGCTAAAGCGTTGGTTTGAGGATAGGGTGGAGGGGTCTAAGCAAAACCCCTCCACAGTACCCTGGCGGTTTAAAGGTTTAGTAGTCCATTCCCCCCATACCGCCCATTCCGCCACCACCGGGCATAGGAGCAGCTTCCTTCTTTTCAGGGATGTCGGTGATGGCACATTCAGTGGTGAGTAAGAGGCTCGCGATGGAAGCGGCGTTCTGGAGAGCAGAACGGGTTACCTTCGCGGGATCGATGATACCGGCGTTCACCATATCCACCCATTCCATCTTAGCCGCATCAAAGCCGATCCCCTTCTTTTCGGTCTTGGCTTTGTCTGCGATGACCGCGCCGTCAAGGCCCGCGTTTTCTGCGATCTGCCGGATGGGTTCTTCCAAGGCGCGTTTAACGATCTTGAAACCCACCTTTTCGTCGTCCGTGAGCCCGGTGGTATCCGCTTTGTCCAAGGCAATAGCCGCCTGAATCAGGGCAATTTCACCGCCGCTGACGATTCCTTCTTCAATAGCGGCACGGGTGGCGGAAAGGGCGTCTTCGACCCGGTGTTTCTTCTCTTTCAGCTCTACTTCAGTGGCCGCTCCCACGTTGATTACTGCCACCCCTCCGGCCAGCTTCGCAAGCCGCTCTTGCAGTTTCTCCCGGTCGTAGTCAGAAGTGGTATCTTCGATCTGAGCCTTGATCTGGGCGATCCGATCCTGGATTTCCTTGGGTTTTCCCGCACCGTTGATGACGGTGGTGTTGTCCTTGTCAATCTTGACGGTCTTGGCTTTACCAAGCTGGGAAATTTCGGTATTTTCCAGTTTGATCCCCAGTTCTTCGGTGATGACTTCTCCCCCAGTGAGGATGGCAATGTCTTCCAACATAGCCTTGCGGCGATCTCCAAAACCAGGAGCCTTAACCGCACAGGTCCTGAGGGTACCCCGCAGACTGTTCAGCACCAGAGTAGAAAGGGCTTCACCATCCACATCTTCGGCAATAATGAGCAGGGGCTTGCCGCTCTGGGCAACCTTCTCAAGGAGGGGTAGCATATCCTTCATGGAAGAAATTTTCTTGTCATGAATGAGGATATACACATCTTCGTATACACTGGACATGGTATCCCGGTCGGTTACGAAATACGCGGAAATATAGCCTCGGTCAAACTGCATACCTTCCACAAATTCGATGGTGGTATCCATAGTTTTGGATTCTTCCACGGTGATAACCCCGTCTTTGCCGACTTTGTCCATGGCGTCTGCGATGGTCTTACCGATTTCATTGTCATTATTGGCTGAAACTGAAGCAACGTGGGAAATTTCTTCTTTATCTTTGATTTCTTTGGCATTTTTTTTGATTTCTTCAACTGCGATCTCTACGGCCTTGTCAATACCCCGTTTCAACTCAATAGGGGTCATCCCAGCAGCTACGGATTTAAGCCCCTCTTTAACCAGGGAATAGGCCAACACCGTAGCAGTGGTGGTGCCATCTCCTGCTACATCATTGGTTTTGGTGGCTACTTCCTTGAGAAGTTGAGCTCCCATATTCTCATAGGGATCTTCCAGTTCTACTTCTTTTGCCACAGAAACACCGTCTTTAGTAACCGTAGGGGCTCCGAATTTTTTGTCTAACAGAACATTCCGCCCCTTGGGCCCGAGGGTAACCTTGACGGCCTTAGAAATTTGCTCAACCCCCGCGAGCAACCTACGACGGGCATCTTCGTTGAACAACAACTGTTTCGCCATTTTTCTTTTCTCCTCTTTTATTTACCGATTAATTCGATGGAAAGGTGGTCTTCACCCTCCCATTACCCATAAACAGGGCTACCTTACCAGTGCTTCTCTCCTGCCGGCGAATAAATCGGTATGTTATGAAATAAGGTATCGCCTCATATCGTGTCTGAGGCTTCTTTATAAAATACTAAATAGCAGGCATTGCGGCAATACTAAAAATTATGCTATACGCAAAATTTGCCCCTTTTACGAATACCGGTGAGTTTTGGAGGGGGTCCTTTTATAGAAGAATCGGGGATCCTAGAAAAAACTCCCATACCCCTATGAGAATATGGACAAGCCCTGGCCTTGCCCGTATACTTATAAGCCCATGAATCGCTGGTTTCATTCTAAATTGTTCATGCAGGCTCTTCGCTATTCGGTGCCGGTTTTACTCGGGTATTTAGCCATAGGGATTGCCTTTGGCTTGCTTTTG
This sequence comes from Treponema sp., assembly GCA_031284195.1. Taxonomy (GTDB): domain Bacteria; phylum Spirochaetota; class Spirochaetia; order Treponematales; family Breznakiellaceae; genus JAIRLU01. The sequence goes on along the minus strand of JAITAI010000294.1, from coordinate 2,160 downwards.
GTGGATGCAGGTTACCCCTGGTGGCTCTCCTTGGTGATGAGCCTTATCATGTATGCCGGGGCTGGTCAGTACCTGGCAGTAGGGCTTTTTGCTGCAGGGACCACCCTGGTGGAGGCTGTCCTAGTGCAGCTCGTCGTGAATGCCCGGCATATCGCTTATGGGTTTTCCATGCACAAGCGCTTCAAGGCTGCTGGAATATTCAAGTATTACCTTATCTTTGCCCTAACCGATGAAACCTTCGCCTTACTTTCTTCCCTGCCTGAACCCCAGGGACCGGGCGAGAACGTTTCTGGTCTTGGGGCCCATACTCTGGAAGAGCGGCAGCGGTTCATGTTCTTGGTCGCTCTGTTGGATCAAGGGTATTGGGTTATCGGTTCGGTGATCGGCGCTGCGACGGGTTCCCTACTGCCGTTTACTATGGAAGGAATCGGGTTTGCCTTGACCGCTCTTTTTGTGGTCCTGATGATCGAACAGATCCTCCGGGTACGGCAGGCCCGGATCTTCGTGATTACTGCCTTGGTAGCGGTTCTGGCGGTTTTCATGCTTCCTTCCCGGCTTTCGCTCCTGTCAGCCATGGGAGTTTCCCTTGCCCTGGTCCAAGTGCTGCAAAGGCGTCCCTTACGAGAGGCCCCATGATGGTCAGTATACCCAGCGCCCTGATCTTAACGGTGCTCATGGGGGCGGTTATTTTTTTCTGCCGGGTTCTGCCCTTCCTGTTTTTCCGGGATAGGCAGGATGTTCCCCCTGCACCAGGGGAAACCTTTGGACCATTACTGGAATTTGTGGAAAAGCTCGTTCCTCCGGTAGCTATGACGGTACTGGCCTTTAATGCCATAAGCGTCCCTTTTACCGCTGATTTCCCCCAGGGACTCTCGGCGTTCATTGCCGCGGGCTTTACCGCTCTAGTACATCTGTGGAAGCGGAATTCCCTCTTCAGCATCTGCGGCGGTACAATGGTGTATATGCTCATTGAAGCGGTCCTGCCGAAGATGTTTGGTTAGCTATAACTTTCATTGATAGCAGAATAAGGCTTTAGTTACCGTGTGAAAAAGCAAGTCTGGTTTGCTCATTCCGTATACAGCCAAGTATGAGCAAATGCTATGGGTTTTTCCTATGTATGGTCCTTTACCCTCTTGACATATCCCCTCTTTCTCTATACATTATGCTATACGGTTTTAAGAGCTCAGATTTTGAAACCTGCTCATGGGTCATACAAAGTATACTTTTTTATACAGAGGTTTGGTAATGATGTACAGGATCGTTTGTAATTTGTTATACCCCCCCATTTTGGTTTAGGGATTTACCTCCTGTCCAGGGAGGATCGCAGTGAGTACCCTTACAGATTACGCCGGTCTACTGCGCTTCCACCATTACATCAAAAACCTGCTCATATTTATCCCCCTCTTTTTCAGTCTCGGCTTTTTTAATACCCACGCTCTAGCAGTCTCCGCACTGGGCTTTGTGGCTTTTTCAATCCTCTCTTCCATCGTGTATGTGCTCAATGATATACAGGATAGAGAAAAAGACCGCCTCCACCCTACTAAACGCCTGCGGCCTTTAGCCTCCGGGAGCATATCGGTGCATCATGCCCGGGTTACCTTGGGAGTATTAACCGGGGTTTTGGTTGTTCTGGTGTCCCTGTTGGGTATCCTGGAAAACCGGCTGACTACCTGGGCTGCGGTGGGGCTTTTGGCAGTCTACGCGGCCCTTAATATCGGCTATAGTTACGGCTTAAAAAATATTCCCCTGGTGGATATTACCATCCTCGCTTCAGGCTATGTGATTCGAGTCCTGTTTGGCGCGCTGATTATCGGGAGCCCTATTTCTGTCTGGCTCTACTTGATGATTACCCTGGGGGCCTATTATCTTGGCTTAGGGAAACGAAGAAATGAAATCACCGGACCGGGAAAGGGAAGTGAAACCCGGACGGTCATGCGTTTTTATTCCCATAATTTCCTTGATAAAAATATGTATATGTGCCAAGCCCTCTGTGTGGTATTTTATGCCTTATGGAGCATAGACGCGGCAACGGTACAAAGATTGCATACCAGCGCTTTTGTCTATACCATACCCCTTTTTCTGATCATCCTACTCAAATACAGTCTCAATATAGAAACCGCTTCTGATGGAGACCCTACGTCGATTGTGCTGCATGACAAG
>JAITAI010000266.1 GCA_031284195.1 Treponema sp. | reverse complement strand
GATACGGGCCTTCCCTCTCCAGAGGATATCTGTACCCCAGGCATGGAAGAGCCCCTGGTCTATCCTGACCTCTACTTTACCCAGCCCCGAAGCATGGTGGTATTGCTTTCCAAGCAGTTCGACCTTACTACCTGAAGCGCTTGGGGAGTATGGGGATAGTACCTTTGTTTTAAGACCTTAATCCGGCGGTTCGGGGCTGTAGTCTAGGACTTCAAGAGTATAGTCTAGGGGTTCTAGATTTGAGTCTAAGAGTTCCCGACTTGAGTCTGGAATTCCCCCGACTGAAAGGACAGGAAGTTAAGCCTATGATCTAAAGAAGGGAGTATCATGGGAGCACGAAGCGTTTTTACCAGAGAGTTTAAGGAACGGGTGGTGGAACTCGCCCTAAACACAAACCGGAAGCACTCGGAGATTGCCCAAGACCTTGGCATTAACCGGAATATGCTTGCTCGATGGAAGCGGAGTGAAACGGGACCGATGAAAGCTTTCACCGGTAGAGGAAACGCTCGAGATGAAGAGATGGCTCGGTTGCGGAAAGAAATTGTCGACCTGCGGAAGATCAATAAAATCTTTAAAAAAGCAATAGTCATCTTCACGGTAGAAAATCCCCGTTAGCGGCGTACCTGTTCATGCACCAGTATCAAGGACAGTACCCCGTTACGAAGATGGCCAGACTATTGGGGGTAAGCCGAAGCGCATAATATGCGTGGCTTGTAAGAAAACCCAGCAGACACGAGCAGACAGACCAAGCACTCTTGAGGCTCATCAGCCGGATAAGTGAAGCACACCGGGGGCGTTATGGCAGTCCGCGAGTATGGCAGACTTTGCTTCAGGAGTTTCGTGTAAGGGTAAGGCGAAAACGGGTGGAACGGCTGATGAGGGAGCAGGGACTGAAGGCTCGAAGGAAGAAGAGGGGGGTGAACACGACGGACTCAAGGCATTCACTGCCTGCGGCAGAGAACCTGTTGAACCGGGAGTTTAGAGCGAGCGGACCGGGAGAGAAGTGGGTGTCCGACATAACGTATCTGAAGACCAACAGCGGCTGGCTGTATTTAACGGTGATACTAGATTTATGGGATCGTAAAGTGATAGGGTGGGCGTTTTCGGAGGACAGGGAAGCCGGTCATGTAGGCGATGCGCTTATGATGGCCTGCACGAACCGCAAGCCGGGGAGCGGTCTACTCTTTCATTCAGACCGGGGAGTACAATAGTGCAGTAAAGAATTTCGAGCAGCGCTGTCGGCGTGGTGTCCGCAGGTCAGACAGAATATGAGCCGGAAGAGGAACTGTTGGGACAATGCCTGTGCGGAGCGTTTTTTCAAGATGTTAAAAGCGGAGGTGGATAAGGTGGAAGGGAGACACACGAAAGAGGAGGTGAGGGTAGAGGTATTTGAGTATATGGAACTCTATTATACTAAGCGCCGTAGAGATACGGCGTTCGGCTATGCTATACCGATAGCATTAACACATTGTAACACTGCTTAACTTACTATCCGTCACATCGGGGGAATTCCATGATCCTGGACCCCCTCAACAAGGACATCCAGGGCCTCATCTACGCCACTGAAGCCCTGTTAGGACAGGACGACTTTTGCATGGAATATATCGGCGCGTTCCGGGCGGGGCGTTTTGGAAGCTGAGGGAAAGGATGGCCCGAGGAAAGGCTATCCAGTAGTACGCATTTGATTTAAGGAGAAAAAATATGTCGAAACTCGAGGTGATTGCCCAGGCAATCGAGGCAGGAAAAGTAAAAATCATCGGGGGGCTTGGTGGAGGAAGCCTTGGCAGAACAGGTGATCCCCTTACCATCCTGAACCAGGGGATGATCTAGACCATGGGCATCGTGGGAGATAAATTCAAGCGGGGGGACATCTTTGTCCCGGAGATGCTGATCGCTGCCAAAGCCATGAAGAGAGGGGTGGAAGTCCTGAAACCCCGGCTGGCAGGTCAGGCGGGTATCAGCTTAGGTACCTGCATCATCGGCAGCGTAGCCGGGGATATGCACGACATTGGTAAAAACCTGGTGGCCATGATGATCGAAAGCGCTGGTTTTGAGGTCATTGATCTTGGGGTGGATGTGTCTACGGAGGTATTCATCAAGGCCATCAAGGAACATCCAGAGGTCAAGATCGTGGCCTTTTCAGCTTTGCTCACCACTACCATGCCTGCCATGAAGGCTTCGGTGGCCGCGGTCAAGGCTTCGGGACTGCAAGGGTTTAAGATCATCGTGGGGGGAGCTCCTATTACCGAAGATTATGCCATCCAGATTGGGGCTGACGGGTATGCTCCCGATGCAGGAAGCGCAGCAGTAGCGGCAAAGAAACTCATCGCCTAAGTAAGAAGGAGGTAATCCTTTTAGGGAGGATGCCCTATAGAAAACGTGAAGAAACGGGAGGCGTCCGGTCTCTTGGGTTCTTCTTTGAAGGGCGGTGAGGCCCTGTAAAGGCTGGGGGCCTTTTTGGAGCCGGACCAGGGGGCCTACGGCCTAGCAGAGAGACCGGGATAAAAGCCCCCAAGGGTTCTACCTGCCTATCTTTAAGTAAGGAATAAAAAGTCCTTCTATAAATCTATAAAAAGGAAAAAAGGCGGTTCTATGAGAGAGCTTGAAGCAGTACACGCCTTGGCCTTAAGCTGCGGGTTTAGTCATGTGGGAGATTTGGATGCCGGGACCATTAGGGTTCGGACCGAAGTTCGGGATAGCTGTGAGGAAAACAAGTGCCGGGCATACCGTACCAACTGGGCCTGCCCTCCTGGATGCGGGACCTTAGGGGAATGTGAGCAGCGGATCCGAAACTATCGCCAAGGGCTTATCCTGCAAACCACCGGTATGCTGGAAGACTCCCTGGATTATGAGTCTATGGAACGAATCGCCTTAGAGCATGGAAAAAACCTGGATGCTTTTAGGGGGCGTATACAGATCCGCTATCCTTCCTGTCTGGTGATTGGCGCGGGGGCTTGTAGACGGTGTGAGGAGTGTACCTATCCTCATGAGCCATGCCGTTTTCCTAAACAGATGATCTGCTCTATGGAAGCCATGGGTATGCTGGTCAGCGAGGTTTGTAAAGACAATAAGCTGCCCTACTATTACGGTCCGAATACCTTAACCTATATAGGCTGCGTTCTTTTGTATTAACCCTTCCTTGCTTTGGGGTACTGAGCCTATGAACAATACTTTTTCTTAGTTAACGCATTATTTTTTTAATTGACGGTCTATAGGTTGTATTGTACACTCTAGTAATATCCAGGGATTGGGGTTACTGAAAACTGGCTAAAGGAGCGTCTATGCAAGCCCTTATCAAAGGGGGCCTCGTGGTGGGAGAGGACAGGGAATTCAAGGGGGATGTTCGCATCATCGGAGAAAGGATCGCAGCGGTGGGGCAAGATTTACCTCCAGAAAAGGGGGAAGCGATCATTGACGCCCAGGGCAAGATCCTGATTCCCGGGGGGATCGATGGGCATACCCATTTGAGCCTGGATGTAGGTTTTACCCGGGCAAGCGATGATTTTTATACGGGAACCGTAGCCGCTGCCTGGGGAGGAACCACCACTGTCGTGGATCACCCTGGGTTCGGACCTGCAGGTTGTCCGTTGGATCATCAAATCCAAGCCTATCATGCCTTGGCCGCGGGTAAGGCAGTGATAGACTATGGCTTTCACGGGGTGATTCAGCAGGTGGATGAGCAGACCCTTGACCGGATGGTATCCTTGGCAGATGAGGGGATCACCAGTTATAAGGTATATCTTACCTATGACTATAAGCTCTCTGACGGGGAGGTGTACCGGGTTTTAGAGCAGGCCCGCAAACAGGGACTTTTGATTGCGGTACATCCTGAAAATGATGGGATTATCGGGTATTTGCGGGAGCGGTTTGTACGGGAAGGTAAAACCGCTCCTGCTTATCATCCCCTTTCCCGGCCTGCGGCATGTGAAGCGGAAGCGATCAACCGGATGATCTTGTGGGCGAACCTGGTTGGGGATGCGCCTCTCTACATCGTACATTTGAGTAATGAACGAGGACTTGCTTTTATCCGGGATGCCCGAAAGCGGGGACAGCAGCATTTGTATGCAGAGACCTGTCCCCAATACTTACTGCTGGATGATAGGCTGTACGAGCAGCCGGGGTATGAGGGACTTAAGTACCTTATGTGTCCGCCACTCCGTAAACCCCAGGATAAGGAAAGCCTCTGGGAAGGCTTGACCGGGGATATTGATACAGTGGCCACGGATCACTGCCCTTTCTTTTTTGAAACCCAGAAGCTCCGGGGCAAGGATGATTTTACCCAGTGCCCATCAGGGGCGCCAGGCATTGAAGAGCGTATCCCCCTGCTGTTTTCTGAGGGAGTGATGAAAAAGCGAATCTCCCTCCGGCGCTTTGTGGACCTCTGTTCGACCAATCCTGCAAAACTGTTTGGTATGTATCCTCAAAAAGGGGTAATCCGGGAAGGGTCTGATGCGGATATAGTCATCATCGATCCTACGGTAAAAAAGGTCTTATCTCAAAAAGTACTCCACGCCCAGGTTGACTACAGTGCTTACGAAGGCTGGGAAGTACAGGGCTATCCTGAATGGGTCATTTCCCGAGGGGAAGCGCTTGTCCGGGCAGGGGTGTTTTCAGGTAGCCCGGGAAGGGGAAAATTCATCCCAAGGAAACGGATGCATCCTTTTCTATAAATTCTATAAAAAGAAATCGGGAAGTTTTTCAAAATCTGACCGCTTTGAGAAAGCTGTCCGGTATAGTAACCGTAACAAAGGGAAAAGGCTGAGGAAGCGTAATGAAACGATTATTGACCATACTATACGATGCCCTGCTGCGGAAACAGCCCCTGGTTTTGGTAACCATTGTAGGCAGTACCGGTTCGACTCCCCGAGGAGCAGGTTCACGGATGGTAGTAGGAGCAGAAGGGTGTCTCTACGGAACCATCGGCGGAGGTATATCCGAACATCTAGCTGAAGAAGAAGCCAAAACCCTGATTCGAGAAAAACGCTCTCAGATGCAAGCCTATTTCCTGCATCCCAATGCAGAGGCGGATATAGGGGCGGTATGCGGAGGGGATGTAAGCGTCTATTTTCAGTATCTGGATCCTGAGGATAGGGGTCTTACCCAGGTGATCCAGGCAGGGATAGGGTGTTTTACTGCCCGGGAGAACCTATGGCTGGTAAGTCAACTAGTTATAGGGCCGGGACCTGCACATTTGGGGCTTGTTGGAGAAGCAGGACTGGTCCAGTGGACAGGCTCGGTTCCCCAAGACCCGAAGGCCTTCTTGACGCCCCAGGGAACCCAGATACGCCAAGGTGCAAATCTCTATTTCTCCGAGCCTTTGGTGCAGGCTAGTTTTGTCTACGTATTTGGAGCTGGGCACGTAGCCCAGGAATTGGTGCCGCTGCTGGCCCATCTAGACTTCCGCTGCATTGTCTTTGATGATCGGGAAAGCCTGGTCTGTCCTGAACGGTTTCCTGATGCGGAGAAAACCTTGCTCGGGGATTTCTCCGCTATCCCAGCTCTGGTACAGGTTACCCAAGAGGATTATGTGGTGGTAGTAACCCGTAGTCACAGCTGCGATTTTCAGGCTGCGGCATTCGCTTTGGAGACTCCTGCACGGTATATCGGTATTATCGGGAGCCGAACAAAACTTAACTTCATCCGGGAAAAACTCAGAGATCTGGGGTTTACCCAGGAGGTCATTGCAGGAAAACGGGTTCACGCGCCCATTGGACTGGCGATTAAGAGTGAGACTCCTGCGGAAATTGGAGTGAGCATAGCAGGAGAACTGATCCTTGCTCGGGCAAACCCCATATCAGAGGGATGAGACGATGAGCGGGACAAAAATCGAAACAACTCCAGGAAGTATAGCGGCTTTTCTAGGAAGCCGGGAGGCTTTGCCGGGTTTCTCAGAGGCGGTCAATGTATCTTTAAGCCGGGATAAAAAGCGTTGATTTGCTGCAATGCAAACCACCAGGGAAATCAAGTACCCCTTTGCCATACCCAAAATAGGAAAAAGAACCATAGCAAGGAAAAATATAGGGCAGGGATAAAAAAGAACCCTTGCCGATTATGGCAATACTACGGAAGTTTCGGAGGACCTTACTACGATTGTATTAAACCAGCAGCCTGATATGCCTAAAACATTGCCGGTAGTACAGTCTGTACTCTCTGCCTTTTCTTTATTTAATATAAACCCTCAGTCTGCCTCAAAAGCCCGGCTCATTCCTCCCTTGAGGAATGGCCTGCAGCTTTAGAAACATCCTTATAGGGTCAGCATAGGGTCACAGACCCTTCGCAAGGGCGGGAACAGACCAAGCCTTCGCCTTTAGAAGCGGGCCGAAAGCCCTTGACCCCGCCGTTACTAGGTTGGAAAATTATTCCTTCACCCCGCCTAGAACGGTAATCCGTTCGTCGGTTTCAGGGGAAATGGTACCCACCGCTTGCAACGCTTCTAGGACCACCCAGGAATCTATCAGGGAGGTGTTAAAAGGTTCTTGGGCCTTACCGAGGATCGTATATCCGTCCCCTCCGTCCAGGAGATAACTGTTAGTACAGAACCGGTACATCCTGTCGGGATCAACCGGTTCATTGTGAATGGTCAAGTTTTTGAGGATACCGGTGCCTTGGGTATAGTCAATGGTGTACCGTACTTCCTGAGATACCTGGGCCCAGCCCCCATTTCCCTGGGGTATGGAGGCGATGAACGTGAACAAATCGATGATATCAGAACCCTTGAGGGAGACGAGGTAAAGGTAATTCTCAAAGGGAAGGACCGTAAGGACTTGTTCCCGGGTGATGAGGCCCGTAGGAATGCCCGCCCGAATATTGCCCCCATTAATGAAGGCAAAGTCTAGAGCTTGGTTGTAGATCGTTTGGAAATACCAGACCATAGCGTCACAGATTGCGTTTCCCAGGGGGGATTCCACCTTCCGGGGTAAGCGGTTACCGATCACGAACTCATCCGTCGCTTGTCCCACTACCTCTTTGAGGCTTTCGTCAGCCTTGGTCAAGTAAGGGTTCAACATATCGGTTATTTCCCGATCCTGGGCAATTTCCATGGGCATCCAGAAAAAATCCACCAGTTTTCCCTGCTCCACAGACAATTTCCCCTGACCTATATATCTTCCCCATTCATGGGCGCTGACGATGTAGGTATTATCCACCTTGAGGGGCTCCTCAAAGAAGGAATGGGAATGACCGTCCACGATGATATCAATGCCGGGAACTGCAGCGGCCAATTCCGGAGAAGTAATATGATCCGGTGCTTCTTTCACGTCTCCGATGTGAGTGATGCCGATAACAAGGTCAACCTGCTCTTGATTCCTCAAAATATCCACCATTTCCCGGGCAGCATCGATCTCGTTGATGAACTGGAGGCTCGGATCTGGACTGGCAATTACCTGGGTCCGCAAGGTAGTAATACCGAACAGTCCTACGGTAAACCCATCGTATTGTTTTACCACATAAGGAACCCCTAGATAGGCGCCGTCCGAGGTCTTGATATTAGAGGTGATAACCGGAAACTTAACCAATTCCCCCTGACCCTGCAACTGCTCCAGGTCCTTATCAAATTCATGGTTTCCCGGAATCACCGCGTCATAACCCATGAGGTTATACGCAAGAATATCCGGCTCTGCCCTAAACATATTGGAAAGGGCGGTTCCGGTATTGATATCTCCTGCGTCAATCAACAAGACTTGAGGATTAAAGGCCTTGATGGCTTTAATATACGCGGATCGCCAGGCAAGTCCCCCACGGCCGTTGTTGGGAAGTATCGCACCATGGTGGTCATTAGTATGAAGCAGGATGAGTTCATACGTCTTCGATTGTCCAGACTGGATAGGTTGTACCGACTGGGTCCCTTGAGGGGATGGGGCCGCTGGACTGGGCGTGGTTTGGCTAGGCTTGGCTGGCTGAGCCTGGGCGCTTTGAGTCCGGGTGAACACCTCCCGTTGTCTTGTGCGTATCATGTTGGAAAGCTCATTTTCCGATACGGGTCTTGCAAAAAGTGGCAAATTCATGAAGGATACTAAAAAAGCCACCAACAGTAAGGGATACTTAAGTTTCATCTTGACGTCCTCCGAAAAAGAGATATAATACAACTATAAAGTAGTATGTATTCAAGTATATGAAGAAATAATCTGTTTGTCGAGATGGTTTTATACCGGTATGGAAATTTTAGCGGTTTTAGGATGGTACCTATAAAAGCACTCGGGAAGCATACTGGGGCTGTAGACTGCAGCTCTATAGGATTGAGGAAAAAGATGGTTAAAAAAAGTTTTCTCCGCCGTACTGCAGTGTTGTATTATCAACGGAATATATCAAAAGAATCTGATTCGGCTGCCCGAATCAGGGGGGTTCCGATGAAAAAGAGTTTATTGTATCGGGCACATCAGGTAAAAGGATATGTTGTATCTCCCCATGTTATTGATTTTTCATATCCTGAGCAGGCGATTGAAGCCTATGGCATTGATGGCGAAGATGCTCAAGAAATACAAGCCCATATTGAGACCCTGAGCCGTAAGAATCGTATCTCCCTCGGGTCGAAAGAACTCAAAATAACTCCCACTAAGAATGGGATCGTATTTCCTCTAGCGGTTAATGGTTTTATGTTGGGAATAGCGGCTGGTGTCCTGATATTTATTAGCCAGGTCGTTACCGGGGATAGGGTGCAATCGACTTATGAGGAGAGATTCACTTCAGTGGAAGGTCAGCTTATCCAGCAAATGCGGCAGGATTCGGAGTTACGCCTTTCTGAGAAGGAACAGGAAATAGAAGCAATACGAAGACAATTAGCTTCCCTTAAAACAGAGGAACTTACAGCGGTCAATAAGTTCGAAGCCCTGTATAAGCAGCGGGAAAGAGAACTGCAAACCCGCTTAGACCAGGATCTGGCAACTGAACGGAAACGGCTTATCTCCACCGGGATTTCAGTAGAAAATACTGAAGCATTATTGGCCGCCTATGAACAGAAACGATTTGCGTATTATCAGGCAGCATTGGATAGATACCGGATCCAGCTTGAAGCGGAACGGCAAGCGGCCCGGGTGAATTATCAGCAGCTCCAGGATAAGTATCAGCAAGATTTAAAGAACCTTAATGAGGAACGGCGGTTCATTAAGGAGACATTAGCCCAAAATGAGAATCAGCTCCGTCTCAATATGGAAGCTGGTACGGCTATGAAGACTGCCCCTGACTTGGAAATAAGCGCCGCTTTAGAAGAAGCCAGGACCAAGCTGGTATTATTCCAGGAACAGCAGCAGCAAGCCCTGTTGAGAGATAATCACATTATCGGGATGTATTCTACCATCCGGACCAGTTTGGAACAAGAACACTACAGAGACGCCCTGGTACAAGCGGAATCGCTGATGCGGTACCTTGAAGAAGTCCCGGAAGAGCGTCTTTCTTCCCAACGGCGTAGCTTAGATATGTATTTAGCCGGTGCTTTAGCCCGGATAGCCAGAACCGAACTTAATAGCCCAGGAGAACCGAACCCTCAGATCACCGCCGATCTGGAAGCTCAAATTGCCCACCTTTCAGTGGATAATGCCCGCCTTACCCAGGTATCTCAAGAATTATCCCGGGCCCTGGCAGATCAGGGCATCGCTCGGGAAGCTGACATAACTGATCGAGAAGGCCGTATTACCCGTCTAGAAGCGGATAATGCCCGCCTTACCCAGGCGAATCAGGAATTGACTCAAGCTTTAGCAGAGCAAGACCGTACCAGGATGACGGATAAAGCGGACCTAGAAGGCCGTATTACCCGCCTTACTCAGGTAAATCAGGAATTAACTCGAGCCTTAGCAGAGCAAGACCGCACTAGGATGACGGATAAAGCGGATATAGAAGCTCGTATTACCCGTCTAGAGGAGGATAAGACCCGCCTTACCCAGGTAAATCAGGAATTGACTCAAGCCTTAGCAGATCAAGACCGTACCGGGATGACGGATAAAGCGGACCTAGAAGGCCGTATTACCCGTCTAGAAGCGGATAATGCCCATCTTACTCAGGTAAATCAGGAATTAACTCAAACCTTGGCAGATCAAAACCAGAGGATTGCAGGGGAGTACCAAAGCCAGCTTACCGCGTTGGAGGAGGATAACCGGCGGCTAAATCAACGCATAGCGGAACAAGTGAGCGCCTTGGCGCAGGCTAACAAGGAAGTAAATAAAACAGCCGACACGGCGAATATCTATATAGCCCTTACCAATGCTTATACCCGGTACGCTGCCACCCCCGGAGGGATCGCGGATATGGAGTATTTCTTGGATACGCCGGAAGTAGACCAGACTTTCCCAGGCTTTTTAGATCGGCTTATGGATTTCAACAGGCAACTTTCTCAGAATGTGTATCAAGAGGGTATTGCTAATGCCACCGGTATTATTGAAACGGCTTTACGGATCCCCCAGCACGACATTAGAATCAAGTATCTGGAAGGTATTCGTGAACGATACAGCTCGGATCCCCATATCAGTAACTTAATCACGATGCTTTTAAGTCGCCTTTAGGGGTCATTATCATTTTTCCGTCATAACCTCAACCCCGTCCCAGTCCTCAGGAGGAGGCGTGGTGTTATAACGATAACAGCGTTCCTGAAAACGAAGCGCTGCAGGGTCCTTAGGAAGTATGCTGAGGACCCGTTGAAATCCCGAAAGGGCTTTTTGAAATTCCCGCTTATAATACCACTCAACCGCCTCCTCATGGTATTTCCATGCCACTTTTTCCTCATCGCTTAAGCTCAATCGACTGGTAAAGATGGGAACCCCCTGGGTCTTACCCTTGACCGCCACCCGATCCATGACTCGGCAGGGCAGCTCTTGGGCAATTCTTACATAGACCCCTTCAGAAAAGAGCACGGGCTCTTGGTATTTTTTGGTAAGTCCTTCCAAGCGGGAGGCGAGGTTTACCGGGTCTCCAATAACGGTGTAGTTCATTTTCTTATCGCAGCCGATATTGCCCACGGTTACTATGCCATAGTTGATCCCCACGCCGATGTGAAATTCCGGTGCACCGAACCTTTTTTGAAGGTCATTAAAATCTTTAAGCCGGTCCATCATCTCAAGTCCTACCAATACTGAAGAAAGAGCATCGTTTTCATGGGATACCGGGGCGCCGAAAATAGCCATAATCGCGTCTCCGATATACTTATCTACCACCCCGCCTCGATCCATGATGATATTCACCATTATCGAAAAATACCGGTTCAAAGAATTAACCAAATCATCCGGGGCCATACGTTCGGAGATGGTGGTAAAACTCCGGATATCTGAGAAAAGAACCGCTATTTCCCGGTTATTACCGATAAGCATTTTTTCGGGATTGACAAACACTTCTTCAATCACATCTTTGGGAACATACAACTGAAACACATTGCGGATTTTCATCTCCCGTTTCTGAGCTACTGCAGCATCAAAAGCATACTGTTTAACCTGTTCATAGGCAATGGAAAGGTTCTGTAGCATCAGATTAAAGGTTTCGGAAAGCTGTCCAATCTCATCGTTGTAATACACCCGTACCGATTCGTTCAAGTTATTGGATTCTATGATATTCCACATAGCTTTAACCAATGCTTCCATGGGGTTGGTCAAATACCGGGCCATGATAAAAAGGATAAGAATACCCGCAATCAGGGTACCTATAAGGATATACAGGGTTGTTCTAAAGATCTGTTCTATGGTTCCATAAAACCGGCTCCGTTCTTCGGTAATAAAAAGCTGCCAAGAGAAGGGGGTAAAGGGGATGGTATAGGCAACTCGGGTGATTCCCCCAACTTTGACGGTGATGAAGTCCCGGCTGTTCCCTGCCCCATAGACCATAAGGCCCTCTCGTTCTTCTGAGGAAAGGGAGCCGAGGCCTGCTTGCATATCCACCATACCCTCAGTATCCAGGGCAAAGATGACTTGGGTCTCACTCCTCAATATCCCCCAGGAAAAACTTTCCACCGCACGCTTGGCGGCATTCTCCATCAAGGGGTCTTCGGTTATGTTATTATCTACCAGCAGATTCCACTGGCCATCGGCATAGTTTCTGACCTCTTCGGCCATAAGATCCAAAAAATCCACGGCTAAGCGATTAACCGATGCCGAAGCAAGCAAATAAGATGAAAACCCCACCATGATCACAGCGACCGTTAAAAGAGGCAGAACCACTAAGAGTATTTTGACTCTAATCTTCACCTATTTAGTATAGTCAAGAAGCCTCGGATTACTCAATACGTAGTTCTAATTAACTAGCGGATCCGCTGCCTACCCCAGTACCAGGATAAACGCATATAAAAATTC
>JAITAI010000245.1 GCA_031284195.1 Treponema sp. | reverse complement strand
CAGGTTAGGGATGTGGTGGTCATAAGAAAGAACATCATCAAAATACCGGGGATGAGCCCTGCCGCAAAAAGCCGGCCTATGGATACCTCTCCCACAAAGCCGAAAATGATAAGCCCTAGGCTGGGGGGAATAGTCGCGGTGATGAGCGCGGTTACGCAGTTCACCGCGCAAATGTACCCTTTCTTGTACCCGATACGCATCATCTCCGGGCCGAGGATCCGGGTTTCCATAGCCGCATCCGCAGTAGCAGAACCAGACACCCCGCCCATGAGGGTACTCATCACTACCGAGATTTGAGCTGTACCGCCGTACATACGCCGGGTGAGGAGCCGGGCCAGGCTCAGGAGCCGGGCAGTGATCCCCGACACGTTCATCAGGTTTCCTGCAAAGATAAAGAATGGGACCGCTAAGAACGCAAAGGATTGGCTCTGGGACACAATCATCTGAGTGGCGGTCTGGAAGTTGAGATAGGGCGTGGAAGCAAAATAGGCGAATCCCGCCAGGCCTATGACAAAGGCGATGGGCATACCCAAAACCAAAAAAGCAACAAAACAGATGAGCAATAGAGTCATGGAGTACCTCCCTGTATTTCCTTCCCGCTTACGTTTTCATTGAAATGCAAAAGATTCCGCCTTATTTTGAGGATAGTCGATACAATCATGGACAGGGCAGTAACCACGATACTCAGGGTAACCAGGGAGTAAGGGATGGGTATGGACTGGTATGTGCGGAGACGTTCGGTTACTGCCAGCCTGATGCCGAACACGATGATGATCACCAAGGCGCAAAGGATAATGAGATAGAGTACCAGAGCGATAACCTTTTGAAGACCCTGGGGCAAGCGGCGGGTTACGATATCAATACCCACCAACTGCCCGCTCCGCCAAGCAATGTCCGCTCCTAGAAAAGCCGTCCATGCGAGTAAAAACATCGCCAGATCAATATTCCAGGACATGGAAATCCGAAAAAACCGCAGGATAGCGGACAAAAAAACAAACCCCACCAGGAATATAAACCCGATCCCGCAGATGACTACTTCTGCCTTGCATAGGCTCCGATATATGCTTCTTATGTTGTAGCCTTCGTTGAGTTGACCGATGATTTTTCCGCAAGACGTACAAAAAATGAAGTCAACAGTTTTTACTGAGTGTGGAAAGCTAACATTTTTTATTACATCAAACGTTTCTTTCCCACAATGCGGACACAGTGGTTTTTCTATCATGGGAATTATCCCTTCAAGGTTTGATTAATCCCGCATACGCGGAATGTTGGACCGGCTGATTATATCATGCCATTGATTCCTAGTATCTCTTAAAGAAAAATAGCCGGGGAACGGCGCCCCGGCTTTAGATTAATTAAAAATTAAAGACCCAATTCTTGGAACAAACGGTCCTTGAGGCCCGGGGAGAAGCCCAGATCGTTGTTAGTGTAGAGTGGCGCTAGAGCAGCCTGGAATTCCTGCAGATTGACTTCGGTGATGGTAACCCCCTTGTCTTTCATCTGCTGATAATAACCAGCTTCTTCTTGTGCAATAATCCCGCTGTATTTCTGAGCAGTTTCCCGGATGGTGTCCAGGAACACTTTCTTGTCCGCTTCCGGCATCTGATTAAGCAAGGCAGTCGAACAGACGAAAGATGACTGGAGCATGTAGTGCTTAGTCAAAGCCAAGTTCTTGGTAACTTCGTAGATAGCTGAACCGTACGCAGTAGCGACCTGGACTTCACAGCCGTCCAGGGTTTTCTGCTGAATGCCCGGAAGCACTTCACCCCAGGGTATACCAATATTCGCAAAACCCAGGTACTTGGCAAGGGCATTACCGATGTTGTTCCCGAAACCGCGGATCCGTAAACCACTGAGATCAGCCACGGTCGTAACCGGATTGATGGTGTAGAAACTACGGAAGCCGTTGTACATGTCCGCTACAAAGGTAATCCCCTGGGCTTCAAGCTTGGCCTGCCACTCTTTAAAGATCGGGGTGTCGGGTAGTTTCTGCAAAACCGCCATATCCGTCAACACATAGGGAGCCATCAGGATATTAAGGTCTGGGATGTTGAATTGGCTCGCCAGTCTGCCCGGATCCGAAGGGACCACCAAGGGTACTCCGGTTTTCGCCTGGGTTACCAGGTTATCGGTGTCATTGGAAAGGGCGCCATTGATCTGAACATCCGCCTCAAAGCGACCCGTGGCATTCAGCTTGTCCGCTACCTCCTGCATCATACGGCTTTGACCCGTGGTAGCGGCTTCGGTTCCTGCGAAGATAACCTTAATCTTCGCTGCCTGAGCCCCTGATTGACTACCACCGCCGCTCTGCTGCTTACTGCCTCCTGCGAATACACTGCCTACCGCAAGGAGCATCCCTAAAGCCGCACATACTGCGTACTTTACCATTTTCATACGTTCCTCCAATTGTTTGTTTTGTAATTATTTTACCATACCCCTATAAGCATGTCAAATATAATTTAGGATAAAGAACCTTTTGCACCATCTGACCGTTTGAAAAAAAACACAAAACCTCTAGGAATCAGCAGCTGAAAGTTCGAAAACGTCCTGCTCACCCTGAAACCCATCCAAGACTGTTAGGCTCCCAAAGCCGGCGAGCTATGCTCATAGGGGGAAACCGGATTTTCTGTAGACCTTGCTCCTTTTTAAAAAACAGGTGGAGGGACCAGCCCTTTCATGCCTCCCCAATCCTTTGTCTTGCCATTATCCTATAGACGGAACATAGGGGAATGTTTTTTCTCTTATGATTACTCTGGTTCAGTCATTTCTACCAGATACCTCCAATACCGGACCGGCATGAACTGACGCTGTAATGCCAGTCTTTTTCGGTTTTCCTGATTTATAGACCGGTGATACTGTCGCCATAGTTGTTCCCAGTCTTGTCCAGCATCGAATACATCAGCGGATCCTGATTTACGCCTCTCCTGATCCGGTATTTCCACCCCGGAAATCAGCCGAGGTTCTTCTCCGTAGGTTCGCATCAAGGAGATCCGTCTTTTCTCATCAATGATAGCCCACGGTAAGGTACCAAACCGCAGGGTGAAATGACGGGCCAAGATAGGGAGGGTAAAATGGTCCGGTGCGCATCGAGCCGTGTAGATCCCCGCCTTATTAGGGCTAAACCGGAGGAATCCCATGAGACGGTGCTGCTCATGCCTGACCTTGGCCGCTGCTTCCAATACGACCTTAGTACCTGGATCTCCCCTATCGGTGAGGACCTGTTCCGCTGCGACCCGAACCTCAAAAGATCCCATACCCCCTGGAACGCTTCTTCCTGTGATCTTGGCAGTAGCAAGTACCTTTTTAGCAAAACGGATAATCTCCCCTGGGATAGCACATTCACTCATCCAGGCATAGAGGCAGGTATCATAGGCCTGGACCGAAACTTCATACAGTTCTACTAGGTCTATAGAACAGGTAGCAGGATAACCAGGCAAGGTACACAAGGAGCCTGCAAGGGGTTCACTAAAAAGTTCGAGTTGTTCTTGGTCAGCGGGATCAACGGGCCGTTGGGGCATATCCCCGGAAAACCGAGCCAAGAGGGTAAAGAGACTGGTAAGACTCCCATCATAAGATACTTCAAACCTTCCCATACCACTGCCATGAAACCTAAAAATCAAAAAGAGGAAGCTGTAAACCAGGGCCCTCAGAATCCGAAAGCATATCCCGGAGTCTATTGGGGTCGTCAGGCCGATCCAGGAAGGCCCCTGCCAGGGTGATAAAGTAACGGGCCCGCTTGAGGATGACCCCGAGACGACGGAGTCCATCGAAGGAAAGGGACCGGGAACGCCTGGTCTCGATGATACGCCTGCCTGAAGTCGCTCCAATACCGGGAACCCTGAGCAGGGCCTCATAATCCGCAGTGGAAACCTCCAGGGGGAATTGGTCGAGGTGTTGGATGGCCCAGGCAGTTTTGGGGTCTAGATGGGTATCCAGATAGGGAGTAGCCGGATCCAGGATTTCACCAGCACTAAAATGGTAGAACCGGAGTAGCCAATCCGCCTGGTAGAGCCGGTGTTCCCTGACTAGGGGAGGTCCGGGAATATCCGGCAGCCGTGAGTCCGGGATACCTTCACCGGAAACGCCTACAGGGATAAAGGCTGAATAATACACCCGCCGAAGGGCAAATTTCCGGTAGAGGGAGGCTGATAAGGCCAGGATCTGTCGATCATCATCCGCAGTGGCGCCAACGATAAGTTGGGTACTTTGGCCTGCAGGGGCAAAGACCGGCGTTGTTTTGATCCGTTTCCGGTCTTCCCCGTATTGAGCGCCTAGTTGTAACACATCCTCCATGGCCTGAAAAATAACCTTCCCTGACTTCTGGGGAGCCAGGGTTTGGAGGCTCTGGTCTGTCGGTAATTCGATATTGGCGCTCAAGCGGTCTGCCCAACGTCCTGCTTCACGGATCAGGGTCTCCCCAACTCCAGGGATGATTTTGAGATGAATATAGCCGCCATAACCTGCCTCGGTCCGCAGTTTCTTCGCCGTAGCAATGAGCCGTTCCATGACCATATCGGGATCCGCGAAAATCCCGGAAGAAAGAAAAAGCCCTTCCACATAATTACGCTGGTATAATGCGCAGGTCAGGCGTATCAGTTCATCCGTAGTAAAGGAGGCTCGTTTCGTATCTGCGGAGATCCGATGCACGCAGTAAGCGCAGTCAAACCGGCATACATTGGAATAGAGGACCTTTAAGAGGCTAATGCAGCGGCCATCTCCGGTCCAACTATGGCATACCCCAATCGGATTGCTGACCCCAAAACCTCCAGAACCGGCCTGAACATGCCTGCTTCCCTGGGGAGCGCCGCTCCCGCTGGATGCACAGGATGCATCATATTTTGCCGCCCCTGCTAGAATGGATAACTTTTCTTCCAAGTCCATAATAGTACTATACATTAGTTTAGTATAAATGACAAGAGTATCTCCATTACTCAAGGAAATAACATGAGCTATGGATGCAAGAACTTTATTATGGGTATGTTTTGGAACAGGACGAGGACTTACGGGCTGAAATCGTCCAGGGGAAGGTTTTATGATAACCTTTATAAAGCGTCATAAGAATTCACCGGGTATTATGTTGGTTATTGAGGTGAAAGGTTTTTCTATTTTCTCTATATGGAGGCTTTTTCATAAAGGTCAGATTTGAAAAAAGCCCCCATTACTCATTTTGTAGAAAAAAAGCGGGGAACCAGGCTTCTACTTTTTCTAGTACCCATCCCCTATGAGGACGGTCCGTAGGTAATAATTATCCCATGAAGCACCAGGGGAACCGTACCTGAATTGCTAATACTGTGGGAAGCCCCATTTCCGGTAATCACCACATCCCCAGGCCTAACCAAAGTCTCCTTACCGTCGTCATTAACCACCCCGGTCCCTGCCAAGATACAAAAGTATTCGGTCTCCCCATTGTGCTGGTGAAGACCAATGGAAGCCCCCGGAGGTAAACTCAGTTCCGCCAAGAGCCGGGCATGCTGCTGGGTACTTTCGTCTACCCAATGGGTTACTGTAACGGTCCCCTTTCCCTCTCGCATGCGCTCTTTGTATTCTACCTTCATATCATTTCGCTGTATAATCATACTTACTCCTTAAGGTTAATTATGGTACCAAAAGCCGATTGAGGCGCTTCACAAAATCCGCAGGGTCCTTGAGCTTAACCCCTTCAACCAGGAGCGCCTGATCCAGCAGTACCCCTGCGATATCGGCAATCCGCTGTTCATCTTCGGTGTTTTTGAGAGCCCCCACAATGGGATGTTCCCCGTTGACCTCCAGAATAGGCTTGACATCCGGCATTTCGGTCTGTCCCATGGCCTTGAGCATCGCGGCCATCTGGATTGAAGGATCATGTTCATCTGCTACAATACAGGAAGGAGAATCGTGCAGACGGCGGGAGAGCTTTACCTCTTTGACCCGGTCTCCCAGGGCCTTTTTGAGCTTTTCAATCACCGGCTTATGCTCTTTCTCTGCCTGTTTGTCCCGTTTCTCTCCCAGTTCTTCGTCTGCACCAGAACGATTCACCGCCTTGAGTTCCCATTCCTTGTACTTACTCACCGTGGGAATGATAATGTCGTCGATCTCATCATCCATGATGAGTACTTCAATACCCTTGGCAGTATAGGCTTCCAACAGAGGAGATGCCTTGAGGGTCTTTTCATCTCCTCCGGTGATATAGTAGAGGTACTTTTGGTCTGATTTCATCCGGGAAACATAGTCTGCAAAACTCGTCCACCCTTCTACGGTGGTACTCTTAAACCGGACCAGTTCCTGAATAGCCTCCCGGTTGGCAAAATCCTGATACAACCCTTCCTTGAGGGGCCGGTTAAACTGGGAAATAAAGGTCTCCCACTTTTCCTTGTGATTATCTGACAGGGTCTTGAACTCTGATAGGAGTTTTTTCACTGAGGCATTTTTGATGTTAAGGAGGATCTTGTTCTGCTGCAGGATCTCTCGGCTCACGTTAAGGGGGAGATCCTCTGAATCAATAACCCCCCGGACAAAACGAAGCCAGGTGGGCATGAGTTCTTTATCATCATCGGTGATGAAGACCCGCTTCACATAGAGCTTTACCCCTGGCTTATAGTCCACCTGGTACAGGTCAAAGGGGGCTTTTTTCGGAATGTAAAAGAGGGTGGTATATTCCAGGGTTCCCTCAGCCTTGGTGTGGATATAGAACAGGGGATCCTCGGTGTCATGGCCGAATTGCTTGTAAAATTCCGTGTAATCCGTTTCGGTGAGTTCTGATTTTGCCCGACGCCAGAGGGCAGTACCGGAGTTGATCCGCTCGGTTTTGATCTTAGAAGCCTTTTCTTTACCTTTATCATCATACTCTTTCTCGTCATAGGTCAGGTAGATGGGAAATGCCACATGGTTGGAATACCGTTTGATAATATCTTCAATAGACCAGCGATTTGTATATTCGGTTCCTTCTTCGGTTAAATGCAGGATTACCTGGGTCCCTTGGGGAGTCCCCAAAGCTTCTAGAGGGGCGCTTTCTATGGTGTAACCCTCCTTACCATCACTGGTCCATTTCCAGACGTCCCCTTCTCCGGCCTTACGGCTTATCACCTCGATAGTTTCCGCAACCATGAAGGCCGAATAAAATCCCACCCCGAATTGGCCAATGAGATTGGAGTCTTTTTTTACATCTTCCGTCAGTTTTTCCAGAAACGCCTTAGTTCCTGACCGAGCTATGGTCCCCAAGGACTCAATCAGATCCGACTCATTCATCCCGATCCCGTTATCCGCAATGCTAAGGGTCTTTGCATCCTTATTAAAGGAAATATCGATCCGGGGATCAAAGCTGATACTTTTATACGCCTCTTCTGCCACGGTGAGGTACTTGAGTTTATCCAGGGCATCGGAGGCGTTGGATACCAGCTCCCGGAGGAAAATTTCCCGATGGGAATAGAGGGAATGGATAATAAGGTGCAAGAGATGACTTACTTCGGTTTGAAACTGGTGTTGTGCCATGATGAGGCTCCTTTTAGATACATGATATTACACTGCTTACCGGATCGTAATCTGGTGTAAGCGGTTTGAAGCAAAACTATCTGCTATGTAAGATACTAAAAGAGTTTTACGTGGGGCAAGGGGAATGAAACAACTAATACCCACAAAGAAATAGATTTTTCTAAATAAGGTGAGCCAGTTTCAACAATCGATTACTGCGGACCCATGAAACAGGCTCAGGGTATTACTCAACGCATAAGGCGAAAGGCCACCTTAAGATGTAACCTGCCTTCAGGAAGGGCCAGGAAGCTCTAGACATATACCACAGACCCTCCATACCCTCTGAGAATGTTCTCTCCCTTATTCCGCCTTTGTTTGCAAGAAATATAGAACTGCTCCCTGCTTCGGCCTTAATGAATAGAGGGCCTTTTCACTTTTTATTCCACGCTATCGGTATCTTCCTCACCGGTTTCCTCAAGCCCTGCTTCAGGCTCTTCGAGAATCGAGAGGAGTTCTACATCGAAGATCAGCGTTGAATAGGGAGGAATTACCGAACCCGCCCCTTGTTCACCATAGGCTAATTTCGAGGGTACATACAAGCGGTAGAACCCGCCTTCATTCATCAGTTGGATCCCTTCGGTCCAGCCGGGAATCACCGCATCCAAGGGGAATTCCGCAGGCTCCCCTCGGGAATAGGAGCTATCGAAGACCGTGCCATCTGTCAAAGTGCCCTTATAATTCACCCGCACCATATCGCTTCCCCCAGGCTTTTGACCGCTTCCCTCGATGATAACCTCATACTGGAGTCCGCTGGGAGTGATGGTTACCCCTGGTTTCTTACTGTTTTCTTCCAGAAAGACCTGTTCCTTTTGCCGGTTTTCTTCAGCCCGCTTTGCCATAGCTGCCATAAAAGCGGTTTGCACCTTGAGCACCGCATCGTCCATGCTAAACCGGGTCTCTTTATCTTCCAGACTTTCTTTAAGCCCTCGGACAAAGGCGTTATAATTGAAGGTTAAGCCCGTTTGTTTGAAGTCCGAACCAATAACCATCCCAAAGGCATAACTGGTATCCACATCTTCTGCTACCTGACTCGGCGCTTCAGGTACTCCCTCTGCATAGGCCCCCACCAACAGAACACCTATTAACAACGAAATACTGACAATTTTTTTCACCATGCTGCTTTCCTTTAATGAGTATAATGGTATGGGGGAGAGGCTTCTATACGAAGTCCAACACTTTCTGCAGAGGATCCCCTGCTTCCCCTCACTCCATCCTACCTGCTTCCATCCATGTTTCCCTGTTTTTTCCATAAGGAACTCCCTTCGCGACACGAGGGACTCGAACCCCCTACCTGCTGCTTAGAAGGCAGCTGCTCTATCCAGGTGAGCTAGTGTCGCATAGAGCCCAGGACAGGGTATCAATCGATGTATTTTAACCATACCATATCTAAGGAAGTTATGGAAGCCCCTATGTTCTCTCGACAGGATAAACCCACAGAAAACTTCCTGGGGTTTGGGGGCATCTCAACCCTCCATAGAGGTATACAATGAACCGCAAGCAAAAGTCCAGCTCCTTCCGCAGGAACAGCCCCTTGAGTAGGGGCTCTTCAGCCTGATAAAACCAACAACACATACTGCTCCAAGGAATAAACCCTTCGTTTTGCAGGACGACCCGTTACTTCCACCATTCAAACCTTTCTATGGGTTTATCCCGGACTTCCGTAAGCCCGGTAAAAATTCGCGTCTATGAGAGATTCCAGCCTATCTTCACCGGCATGTCCCCAATCGCTCCGAAGCCGGGAAACTGCCTGGAGTACTACGGGAAGATCCTGCCAACTGGAAAAAGCAAATCCCCGGAGCGGCTGATAGGGAGTATCGGTTTCCAGAAGCACTCGATTCAAAGGGAGCCCTGCACAGGAACGTATGGTTTCCTTGCGACCCTTTACGAGGGAAGTTCCAAAGGAAAAATACGCATTGATCCCCTGCCTCAAGAGGGCTTCCCCTTCCCCCAAAGTACCGGAATAGGCATGAAAGATCACCCCAGGCAGCCGTTTCAAGGTCTGCTTGTAGGCAAATACTTTATGCATGGCCTTTCGTACATGGAGTACCAGGGGAAGCTGCCGGGTAAGGGCCAGGTCCAGATGTGCCTTAAAGAGTTCATCCTGGATGGCCTCGGTATGCCGGAAGGCAGGGTTGTACAGGTCAAATCCGGTTTCCCCAATCCCCTGGAGCCGATCTTCAACGGCCAGGGTTTCCATGAAGGTGAGGAGGGAAGAAAACCCTGGAATTGCTAAACGGTTCTGCACTGCGGCTACAGCAGGAAGCTGGGGGTGGAGGGCAAAACAAAGGAATATCCGAGGCGCCTTATCCTGCTGGGCATTCCGGGCAAGTTCCTCATGGCAGGTAAAATCTTCGGGGTTCCAGGCGCTGGTCGCGCAGGCAAGCCCCAGTCGCCGCCGTTCCTGTTCCGCCAGGGGAGCTTGTTTCAGGAGATCCGACAGGTGACCATGCGCATCCGTAGCCATGGACCCTCCTTGGAATGGGGCTGCATGGGAGCAGGTATCAACGGTTTTTTTCGGTTCAGCATAGCAGAAACTACCCTAAGTCCTTATGTAGAACGGCTATTCCCAAAGGAAGGGCTACCATAAAGGTACATAGATCCGCAATAGGAATACAAAGCTGTATTCCCCAAACCCCTAGGATGGGCACCAAGGTAAAGATCAGGGGAATCAGAAACAGTCCTTGCCGGGCAAAGGCTAACACACTGGCAGGGATCGCCTTACCCATGGTCTGGAGCATCATGTTATTAATCACTATCCAGCCTGCTAGGGGAAAGGTAAAACACTGGATCCTGAGTGCCCGGGCGCCTATACGTATGACTTCAGGATCATCTTTGCGAAAAAGGCCTATAATATGGGGCGCTCCTATAAAACAGAAGATGCCTAGAATCGTGAGTACCACTGTGGAGAGACGAACACAAAACCAAAAGGCGCTTTTTACCCGGCCGTACTGTTTGGCTCCGTAGTTAAACCCACAGACCGGCTGAAACCCTTGACCAAAACCTAGCAGAGCGGAACTTGCCATGAGGAAAACCCGGTACACAATGGAAATAGCCGCAATAACCTCATCCCCATAGGGTCCTGCAGCCTGATTAAGGAGAATCGTCGAAAGGCTCAATAAAGTTTGCCGTAAGAGAGAAGGAATACCCCCTCGTACTATTTCCTTGTACTTCCCCAAGGTCAACTCACAATTCCGCAACAGAACGGGCACCCTATCTTGACCGGTATTGCAGATTATAAAAAGCACGATGCAACTGAGGATTTGGCTTATCATCGTGGCCAAAGACGCTCCTTTTACGCCCAGATGCAATACGAAGATGAACAAAGAATCCAAGGCGATGTTTACTATTGCGCCGCAGGTCATACCGATCATACCGAGCAGGGCCCTCCCTTGAAAGCGGAGGAGGTTATTGAGCATAAGGGAACTGACCATGAAGGGAGCGGCCAGGAAGATACAACTCAGGTAGTCCCGGGCATAGGGTAAGATAGTATCGGTGGCACCCAATAAACGGGCAAACGGTGATAAAAATACCCTGCCGGTTATGGCAATCACGAGGCCGATGCTGAAAGCGGTAAAAAAACCTGTGGCAGCCATTTTCTCAGCATCCTGGGGGTTTTGCGCGCCCAAGGCCCGGGAAATAGAATTCCCGGCTCCGTGTCCAAAGAAAAATCCCACGGCCTGGATGATCGCCATCAGGGAAAAACTTATCCCTACCGCAGCAGTAGCACGAGTACCCAAGGAACCTACAAAATAGGTGTCTGCCATATTATACAGGGCAGACACCATCATAATGGTGATGGTTGGAAGGGCCATGCGGCAAATCAGTTTCGGTATCGGCTCCGTAGTCATCCGTTTAAATGTATCTGCCACCAGCACCCTCCTTTTACGCTGATCCCCTGGGGTAAGGTAAAACTGCCTCTTTCATTAGAGATTTTTTAAAAGGACGCAATGCTCTGTCAAGACATGATGCAATGCTCTGTCGAAGCACTCGGCTATTTTGAAAAAATCACTCATTAACAACAGTAAAACAAAAACAATAAAAAAGGTAGTGTTTTAAACTCAATTTTCCAATAACCCCTCATACGACGTTGTTATGAAGTCAAGAGGTATTTTAGCTTTTCTCGATCCTATCCGGTTGCAGACCCTTAGGGGATTGTGATATGGTTAAGAGAATAACGGAAGAAGGTGAGGACCCTGGGGAGGTGAGTTCTTTTCGTAAACATCCATACAAGCCCGGGTTTCGGTCCTTGGGGAGTTGGTAACGGCGGCCCTATTTGTATGAAAATACAGAAAAAAGGCAAAACCCCACACCCTCCGAGGTAAAAGACTTCTCCAGGATCGGGGGCTTTTGTGTTTAAAGGTTTCGACTTAACCAGGCGAGCACATCGCATAGTATCTAACCACGCCCAAGAAGAGGGGCGTCGTTTCAATTCAGATCAGCTCATGCCTGAACATATTATCATAGCGCTGCTTAAAGACGGATCAGGAACTGCTTCCAAGGCCCTGATATTTCTCAGGATAGATTTGCTTGAATTCAGGCGTACCCTTGAGAAGGGAATACCCCGTATGGTGGGTACCACGATTTATGGGGATGTTCCGCTGTCAGAACGGACCCAAACCATGCTGGATATGGCCGGGGATGAGGCTCGGTCCATGGGAAACGTGCATATCGGTACGCAACATCTCTTGTTGGCAGCCATGCGGGAGCAGAATTCTATTATCCAGGTATATCTGGATGAGCGGGCAGTGGATCCGGATATGTTCCGGGTGGTGGTGCAGACCACTTTTAACCGTGCTGCCCATGCGGAAGCAGAACCGTATGAAGAGGCAGGGGGAAACAGACCCCGGTACTCCCCTTCTGATGAGGTCAGGGACGGGATGCCCTCCATTCTCAGGATAAAACCCGCCACTTATCCTTCCCTTACTCCTATCTTGGACAGTTATTCCCGGGACCTCACCGCCCTTGCACGAGCGGGTAAGTTGGATCCAGTGGTGGGAAGGCAGAAAGAGATTGACCGGGCGATCCGTATCCTGGTCCGGCGAACCAAGAATAATCCGATCCTCCTGGGGGAGCCTGGGGTGGGAAAGACCGCGATTGTGGAAGGTCTGGCCCAGCTTTTAGTCCGCGAAGATGCCCCTGAAACCCTGGCAGACCGGCGGATTCTTTCGCTGGATCTGGGTTCTGTGGTGGCCGGCACTAAATACCGGGGGGAATTTGAAGAGCGGTTCAAGAAAATCATGAAAGAAATATCCCAGACCGGGAATATAATTCTGTTTATTGATGAAATCCACACTATTATTGGGGCAGGAGGCGCGGAAGGGACCATAGATGCTTCCAATATGATTAAACCCGGTCTTTCCCGGGGAGAGCTTCATTGTATCGGGGCGACTACCTTGACAGAATACCGCAAGTATTTTGAGAAAGATCCCGCTTTGGAGCGGCGTTTTCAAATTATCACGGTAGATGAACCGAGTTTTGAGGAAACCTTGGAAATCCTCAAAGGGATACAAAAGTACTATGAGGAGCACCATCGGGTACAGTACACGCAAGAGGCGGTTCATGTTGCGGCAAAACTTGCCCAACGGTACATTACCGACCGGTACATGCCTGATAAGGCCATTGATATCCTTGATGAAGCCGGGGCTATGAAGCGGCTGGAATTCAAAGTACAGCCCCCGGAAATTACCGGCATTGAGGCTGAACTGTTTCAGTTGATCGCTGAAAAAAGCGCCATGGTTTCTGCTCAGGATTATGAGCGGGCCGCTCAAGTACGGGATAAGGTGCGGAACCTTCGGACCCAGCTTGAATCAGTACGTCGTGCCTGGGAACGAGTTGCGGATAACCAAGTCCCCCTTGTCGAAGAAGGGGATATTCGCCGGGTGGTGTCTGAAATTACCGGGATCCCCTTGATGCATCTAGAGGAACAGGAATCAAAGCGGCTGCTCACGATTGAGGCGAAATTGCACCAGCAGGTCATTGGCCAGGACGATGCAGTGCAGCGGATTGCCCAGGCTATCAGGAGGTCCCGAGCCGGGATCGCTTCGCCAGCCCGTCCCTTGGGTTCCTTCATATTCTTGGGTCCTACCGGGGTTGGAAAAACCCTGTTAGCCAAGCGTCTTGCAGCGTACCTGTTCGGTACCGAAGAGTCTCTGGTCAGGATTGATATGTCCGATTATATGGAAAAACATAACACTTCCCGGCTCGTGGGCGCTCCGCCGGGGTATGTAGGATACGAGGAAGGGGGATTTTTAACTGAACGAATCCGCAGGAACCCCTACCGGGTGATACTCTTTGACGAGATTGAAAAGGCCCATCGGGATGTATGTAACCTCTTGCTGCAGGTCCTTGAGGAAGGGGAGCTCAAGGATACCTTGGGTCATACGGTTAGTTTTCGCAACACGGTGATCATTATGACCAGTAACGCCGGAATACGGGAGATTTCCCGGGATTCCCAGCTCGGCTTTGGCATGGGGACCGGGATCATGGACCACAAAGAGATAAGTTCCTTTGCCTTGGCAGAGCTGCGCCGTCTTTTCAACCCGGAATTCATCAATCGTCTGGATGATGTGGTGGTATTCCATCCCTTGGATATGAAGCAGGTAGAAGCCATATTGGATATACAGCTTGAAGAGCTTACCCGGCGCTTGGCGGAACAGGGCTATAGACTTAAAATTATGCCTGCTGCCCGGCGGATCCTCCTGGAAAAGGGCTGGGATCCGAAATACGGGGTCCGGCCATTACGGCGAGCCATCCAGAAAGAACTGGAGGATCCTCTTTCCTTCTTTATATTGGAAGCGGGGATTCCGGGAATGGTGCTTATTGCCGACGGCCGTAAAGGTACCATATCCCTCAGACATGCGGTATCCTCGGTACAGAACAGCCGGATAGTACCAACCTTGACGGTTCAATCGGTTCCGTAAGGACCATAGGAAAAAGAAATTGCAAGAGAACAACAAAAAAATGCGTACATTACCCATCGCGGGAACCCATACCAGGATTACCCTTGCCCCTTCCAAGATCATTGCCGTGGGTCTTAATTACCGGGAACATGTAAAAGAAGGTATTTCCGCCAAGCAGCAGCCTTTTTCAGTTCCTCATGAGCCGGTTTTATTTGCTAAAACCCCGAATGTGCTTATCGGCCCGGGGGAGCCGATCATCATTCCCGGTTTTATCAAGGACTATCATTTTGAAGCAGAGCGGACAGATCCAGAAGCAGAATTGGCATTGATCATCGCCAAACCAGGGAAACATATTCCCCCGGAAAAAGCCTTTGAGTATGTGCTGGGGTATACCTGTTTCAACGACGTGAGTCAGCGGAACGTACAGAACGCCGATGTTTCAGGATGGTTCCGGGGTAAGTCTTTTGATACCTTTGGACCCATAGGCCCGGTACTGGTCCTCCACCAGGATATAGGGGATCCTCAGCATCTGACTATCTGTTCCCGGATTAATGGAGCGGTGAAGCAGTTGGGAAATACCCAGGATATGATCTTTCCCATACCGCTTTTAATTTCTTATATATCAAAGAACTTCACCTTAGCGGAAGGGGACATCATCGCCACCGGTACCCCCCAGGGGATTAGTCCCATACAGGATGGAGATATAGTAGAAGTAGAGATTGAAGGGATCGGTATATTACGCAATCCCGTAGTGCAAGGGGGATGATGAAACCGATGAGCTTGTTTTGTTTCCTTTGGACGCCTCTGTTTTATTTATTTTGGTCTGCCCTTTCCCCGAGACAAGATGGCGGCCTAGAGGGTATCGGGGCCTTGCTTTTAGGAAGCATCCTGGGGCTGGTGCTGTTTTTTCTTGGTCCGCTGATGGAAGCCGGCGGGTTTGACCTATCCCGGTGGATGAGCGGCTTCGTTGATATGGTCAGTGTCCCTGTACTGGTGCCCCTGCTGCTCTATGGGTTGTTATGCTGCTTCGGGATTTCAATAACCTGGGTTAATGCGGCGAATTTTACGCTCCTCTGGCTTATCCCTGATCTGGCTATCCATACGGTAAGCTGGAGCGTTCAGAACCAGCCGTTTCTCCTGGTCTTAGTGCCCCTGCTCCGAACCGCCCTGGCAGTGGGGATCCCTTTTTTGGGAGGACTGATGATGACGAGAAATCCAGGGCTGATCCTGGCCGCTATCCTGGGCATCATCGGCTTGCCTCTCGCGGGAACCACGAGCTATTGGGCTTTCTTTTGTCAAGACCCGCTGTTGGGGTATGTTTTTTTTGGTATTACGGTGATTCCCTTGGGAGCTGCCATAGGGATGTCGTGGCGCCGGATCAGCGCCATGAAGCCGGTCTAAGCCGCCTTTGCTAGGCCGCAGAAAGATCCCTTTGGCTGGTGCGA
>JAITAI010000218.1 GCA_031284195.1 Treponema sp. | reverse complement strand
ACAACTCCGGGTACAAGGAGGAGTGGCGTTCTGATTCGATTGATGTTGACGATTAATCTGACCCTCAAGTAAAAACCTCCTGCCGGCTGGTTCCGTTGCTCCAGAAGCGGAACCAGCCCCTTTTTTTGCTCCCTTCATGTATATGTTCCCCCTGCCCCACGTAGGAAATCCGGCAGCCCTTCCGTGCAGACCGCGGGCGGCACACTCAAGCGAGCGAAGCATTAAGCCCCCTGGGGGGATGTATGAAAGCCGTCGACGCTGGAAGGGTTACCGAACCGCCGGGGGCGGGAAGCAAGGGGCGCTGAGACCGCTTAGCACCACGGCCCTTCAGGGGCATTAAGCCCCCCTGGGGGGGTGGAGCCCTTGGCGGAAGTCCCGGGCTAGGTCCCGTTTCACATCCCGTTCCCGGATGTCCGCCCGCTTATCATAGGCCTTCTTCCCCTTACAAAGCCCCAGCTCCACCTTAACCCGGCCATGCTTGAAATAAAAGGACAGGGGAATAAGGGTGTAGCCCTTCTCATTGACCTTGCGGCTGATCCGTTTGATCTCCTCCCGGTGAAGGAGCAAGCGCTTTTTCCGGTCTGGGTCGTGGTTAAATATCGAAGAAAAGGGATTCTCTGCAATCTTCAGGGAACGGAGCCATACCTCCCCCTGCATCACCTCTGCCCAGGCGTCGGGAAAGGAGATTTTCCCATCCCGAAAGGATTTTACCTCGGTCCCTAAAAGCTCTATGCCACATTCGTAGGTATCATCCACCGAATAATCATGCCGGGCCTTACGGTTTATGGCGATGATCTTGAGCCCTTCACTCATGGGAAAGCTCCTTTTGGGGAAGCCCAGGTTTTGGGGCAAGCACGGGCCGGAAAGAAACAAAGACAGAACAGAAAACCGGGGGAAGGGAGGCCCTGGTTCCGGGATCCACCGAATCCCCCTGATTTATCCAGGCCCCTCCCCGAAGCGCCCGTTCTGGAGAACCAATCTCCTCCCCGGTTTCCTGGTCCTCAGAGAGGAAAGGAAAGGCCGAGTATGGATCCCTGCACCATTCCCAGCGGCCTCCGAGCATATCCGTAAGCCCCGCGTCTTGGGCGGCCCAGGCAGCGTATTCCCATTCCCTTTCACTGGGAAGCCGGGCTTCATAATCAGACCATGCAGGAGGCAGCAGACCTGTAAGCCATTGGCAGTACGCCTCAGCAGCATACCAGGAAATCCCCGGCGCTGAAGAGGACCCAGGCCGCTCTGAGGCGGGATGGTCTAGAGATAGGAGGTAGTCCTCTGTAACCAGGCCTTGCTCCATCAGGGTAGGGGTGTTTTCTGCCCGCCATGCGGGTTGAGCCTCAAGAAACGCCTCCCACGATACCAGGGACACTTCGGTTTCCGCAATATAAAAAGCCCCTATAGGGATTTCCCCAGGAAAAAGGCCCTCTCCTGGGACCAAGGTTCCTGAAGGGATTTCCTTGAACCGTAGCGAACCCAGGTTCAGGGTCCCTCCCTGGACAGGCCCTGCAAACCGGGTCCCCGGACTCAGCGCCGCAGCTTGCCGAATCTGTTTGGTATACCACGGGTGTTCCTTAAGGATCGAAGCCATGTCCGTAGGAAGTAGCGTTTCAAGCCATATCCCGCTTCCCGGGGTTTCAGAAAGATAGGCTCCTATATCCTCTAGAGAACGGAGCAGGCTGAGGGGTGAAGCGGATAGGCCCCCATTATCTACGGTGTATTTTGCCCGGATTAGGTCCCGGAGCCCTGCCTTGGTCGAGGTAAACCGGGCAGAACTCTGGAGCAGCTTATCCATGATCTCGTAGGTTGGGACATCCACGGCCCCTGGGCCTGAACGGTAGGCCCCTTCAGAGAGGCTTTGGGGAATCTGGTAGCTTGCCGTAGGCTCCCCGGTAAAAGACCATGCCGCATAATCTCCTGCCCCAGCCCGCAAGGCAGCGCCGGGGCCGATCTCCTCAAGGGTTCCTGCCAGGTGTTCTTTCCGGGGGAAAAACAAGGAACCCAGGACGCGGCCCTGAATTTCCATGTCCCGATGGTACTCCAAAAAACCCGGAAGGGTCATTTCAATCGGATGGTTTCCTTGGGAGATAAAAATTTCGCACGGGGTGGTTCCCCTATAGACCCCGTCCACCCGAACCCCTGCCCCCAAGGGTTCAGAACTCAGGACCAGGACACTGCCAGGCTTAGAAAGCCCAGGATACAAAAACAACAAAAAGAGGATCGTCAGTAGAATAAGACCATAGATCACTCCCAAATATACTCCGGGTCTGATACCCAGGATAACCGGTAAATGTACGGTATCTTCAGAAAAGCTTTCCTGAGGGGGCTTTTTGATTGCACCTATTTTTTCTATTTTCGCCATAGCGAATTATAGAGAGCCTCTTCTGCCCTTGTCAACGATGGTACTTCGTGATAAGGTTTTGGAGGATGTGAAAAAATAGTATGGTAAAGCATAGCAAAGTAAAGATAGAAAGATAGAAAAAATGGATACTATGAAAAAAGACAGTTTGTTAGATCCTCTTGAAGGACTGACCGAAAGGTACCTCAGTTACCGGAAACGAATCCGGCGGATCAAAAAAGAAAAACAAAAAGCCAAGAATCCGATTCTGGACTGGCTTGAAGCCTTTGTATGGGCCGTGGGAGTGGTGCTCCTCATTAACCAGTATCTCTTTCAGGCTTATGAGATCCCCTCAGGTTCCATGATTGATACTCTGCTCATCGGAGACCGGATCTTTGTAAATAAGATCATATTCGGTCCTGAACTGCTTCCGGGGATGGCCAAGCTGCCGAGTTTCATTAGTCCCAAACGGAATGATATCATCATATTTGAGAATCCTTCTTACCTTTCCCGGGGTCCGGCCTTTGACATAGCCCAGCGTATCATCTATATGCTGACCATTTCTCTGGTTGATATTGATCGGGACGAATCCGGGGAACCTAAGGCCCATTTCCTGATAAAACGAGGGGTTGGCTGGGGAGGAGATCAGTTCGTGCTCCGCCGCGGGGAATTTCAGATCCGTTTTGCCGGAGAGACCCGGTGGACAGAGGAACGGGAATTCAATGCCCAGCGGCAGTTCAACCACCGTATCAGCCGTCTCGTAGAACCAGAGGCTTATCCGGCCTTGGAAGCTGAGGGAAAGGCAATGGCATATATGGAATTACACCTCAATCCTCCTCCCCGTCTCATGAATGCTGCAGTTTCCGTCAATGAACTACGGTATCCCGATGATCGGGCCCGGGATAAAGCGGGTCTTGAGGTGATCCGGGGGGCATATCCCCAGGACCACCGGTATAGGGTGCGGTTCTCCCGGCATACCCAAGGTTGGTATGTCCCTGAAGGCAGGATCCTCCCCCTGGGAGATAACCGGGATAATTCCCGGGACGGCCGTTCTTTTGGTCCCATCCGGGAGGCCAAGGTACTGGGTAAGGGTTCTATCATTTATTGGCCTATAGGACGTATAGGTCTGATTCGTTAGGCTCCAGTGGGAGAATGTTCATGCCTTTTGGTAAGCGCCGATACGCTTCGTATGCGGATCAAAAAAAGAAACGCCACCATTTCCGGTGGGTGCTCTTAGTTTTTTTCATCTTTTATGTGGGTTATATCGCCTTGACTACCTTGGTCTTTTCAACCAGTGTCCTGGAAAGTGACGCCATGCAGCCGGAACTCCGGATAGGAGACCGGTTCATCCTGTCTTCTTATGTGGTGTATTCTTTAATTCCCCCTGAATGGTTGAATCATTCCATGCCTTTCCGGCGAGGTGATGTGGTTCTGGTAGACACTGCTTTTGATACGCCTCAAAGTTTCCTGGATCATATCCTAGAGGGAGGGATCCGCTTCTTTACTGCCCAGCGGATAGGGTTTCTCCAGAGAGAACCTTGTTACCTTAAACGGGTCATCGGGCTTCCAGGAGACGAGATTACCATGACCAACTACGTGTTACGGATCAAACCCAAGGGTGAGTCCTACACCTTTACGGAGTTTGAATTATCTGACAAGACCTACGATGTTACCATCCCCCAGGTTCCTGCGCTTTGGGACGCCTCAATTCCCTTTTCAGGAAACCGGGAAACCCTGGTGCTAGGAGAGGATGAATGTTTCGTCCTTTCGGATGACCGGAGTAATACCAATGATTCCCGTACCTGGGGGCCGGTGCCGGTGGACAGTATCATCGGGAGGGCCCTGTTCCGGTATTGGCCCTTTACCCGGTTTGGCAGACCTTAAGGCCGGAAACACCGCTTCTCTCTATATTCACGTTCCTTTTTGCGCAGGGGCTTGTGATTACTGCGATTTTTATTCGATTCCGGTTATGCCCCAGGATAGCCGGCTGGATACCTATCCTGGGGCCATCCTTAAAGAAGCGGAAATACGCATCCAGGAGTTCGGTCTTATCCATATTCCCACGGTGTATATCGGTGGAGGAACCCCCTCCATGCTGGGACCTGCTGGCATAGGACGTTTACTCTCAGGGCTTGAGAAGCTCTGGAATCAAGGGATCCAAGCCCCGGGGGAAATCACCGTAGAGGCAAATCCCGAATCCGCAGGAGAGGCTTTTCTCAAAACCTGCCGGGACCAAGGCGTTACCCGGCTGAGTTTGGGGATTCAGACTTTTCATGAGCCTTCCCGTAGAGCAGTGCACCGGGTAGGGGACGGAGCTTTGCTGCAGGAAAGGATCCGCTTGGTTCGGGATATATTCGGGACCGGTTTTTCCGGGGATCTCCTTACCGGGCTTCCCTGGCAAGATGAATCGATCCTCATGCAGGATATGGAGCAGCTTCTCGCCTATGAACCAGGTCATGTTTCTCTCTATGCCTTGACCCTGGAATCAGGAACTCCCTTGGCCTCCCAAGTTATGCTCACGGGAGCTGGTCTTCCTGATCCGGATAGGGCTGATGCCCTGTGGATTGCAGGCCGGGATACCTTGGAGCAGCAGGGCTACGGACAATACGAGGTTTCCAATTTTTCCCGTCCTGGTATGGAGGCCCTGCATAACATACGGTATTGGCGTATGGAAAACTGGCTTGGTCTTGGACCAGGAGCCTCTTCCACCATCATTGACGATGCTGAAGGAAGGGGCCGCCGTTTTACGGTGAACCCTGATGTGGACGCCTATATATCCTGGAGCAAGCGGGACAGGATCTCCAGAGAGGCAGCAGGGGAAAACTTGCTCATAGAAGACCTGGATCAGCTCACCCTCATTAAAGAGACCTTCCTCATGGGTTTCCGGTATCGCAAAGGACCAGATGCAGGTTTATTTCGGCAGCGCTTTGGGCTGGATATGGAAACCTGTATTCCCCAGACCATCGCCCGCTGGCGTAACCAGGGACTTCTTGAATCAGGGCCCCTGGCCCTCACCAAAGAAGGATTGCTTTTCCTCGATGCCTTCCTGAAAGCTGCCTTTAGAGAAGCAGAAAAGAACAGTGCCCTCCTTAAAGGCCAGCATAAATCCATAGAAAACGTTCAGGGGCTTTGAAAGGTCTCTTGGCCTTCATATAGGAAGTGGCCGCACCCTAAGTCCGGTACAATCAACGGATCCTTTCGCTCCGTGGAATACCCCCTTCTATGGGTTTATCCTGCGTAAACCCCGGGCAACCTTCCCGGAACCCCTAAGCCTGGTAAATTTATACCGGTTCTTGCATAAAGACCTCCCTTATGGCATACTAGG
>JAITAI010000138.1 GCA_031284195.1 Treponema sp. | reverse complement strand
CAGTTTTCCATAAGTTCGATACTGCATGATCTATACCTCTCAATACATAAAAATACTATAGAAGTTAAAGATTACATTAAGTCAATACCCGGTACAAGATAAAGCGCATCGATTTTTTTGAACGCCCCTTCAAGACCAATAGGCTCTTGAAAGGGTCCTCTCTTAAAACAACTCATCCCCACCTTCCGCCAGGGTTTTGCACGACCGGTTCCGTCACCTCCCCGGTGAACATCTCCTCGTAGCCTTTTTCACCGGCATAATATAACTTCCAGTTATCCGATTATTCATCAATTATTTTTCTCTTGTTCTATTTTTTATAAAAAATAATTTTACCAAAAAGACTGATATTAAAATAATGTTCAATACCATTGAAATCGTTTACCCTAATAAAACAAAAATTATTTCAATGATTGTTGATATAATGAAAAACAAATCTATGGCGAGTATAATTTTAAATTTGTATTTTTTACTATATTTCTTATCTTTTTTCAAACCAATAATATCATATATCAACAATGTTATTATATCAATTACAAAAAATAGTGAAAATAAATATATTAAAATATGTATCAAACTATATTTTGGTAAAATATATATTGTATTTTTCCCATCAGGGCAACCGATAACTCCAACAGAGGTATTTTCAGAAATGTTTATTATTTTATTGCAAAAAATAATTTAACATAATTATTATAAAAATTAAAACTATTTTTAAGATAATATTTAGTATTATTCTTTCTTCCCTATTCTCATATTGTTTATAACCATCCTTTCTTTAAGATACATTTATTTTAAATAATTCATATTTTTTAGTCAATTATTTTCAAAGAATTTTATCGTGTATTGCACATAACGTTCTAGATGTTTAGTACGGGCAGTACTGACCCTAATGTGCCGAAGTGAGCCGTGCGAATGATCGATGCGACTGACCTAGGCGAACGAAGGGAAAGAGCTTTAGCCACGAAGCGTAAACAGACCTGTTATGCAAGTGCCAAATGTTTTAATTTTTTTCTAAACAATTATTCAAATGTTTATTGATACAAGTCAATATTGTATCCTTTTTTTCATTCCATAAATGCATAGCACCTCCAGTGCAATTTTTATAATCTCTGCAATATGTACAAATTCCTGTTTTCATCCAACTACGATTTCTCATTATTTCAAAGCGGTTATTCCATACGTCTAAAAACGGTTCATGGTAAATATTCCCCTGTACAAAATACCGGTTGATGTTTGGACATGCCGATATTGAACCATCTATCCGCACTGAAGCTATATTTATTCCCGCCCTACAAAAAAAATAAGAATCCCGTACTTGTTTCTCATATTTTCCAACATACGCTTCACAACTAAATTTAATATCAATAGTATCTCTCATACGAGAGACAACAATAAAATCCATCAGTTGTTTTAATTCTTCAGGTTGCAGCGCCAGTTCATTATTATTTGCAGCCCTTCCAATCGGTGCAATCGTAAACAGACGCCATGCTTTTGTCTTTTTTGAAATCAAAAATTGTTTAAGACCGGGAAGCTCGTTGATGTTTTTTCGATTGACGCATGTAACAACATCATAGACCAAGCCTTTTGAAGACACAATCAAGTCTAACGCCTTAACCGCATGTTCAAAACTTTTTTTATTTGCCCTAAGCCAATTATGGCTATTCTCAAGTCCGTCAAGACTGAGCGTTATAGTCCCCATTCCCGCCGCAAGCAGCCTGCCATGAATAGCAGGGGTATAGTTATAACCATTAGTAACAATCCCCCAGTAGAAACCATGTTCCCGTAACGTCTTACCGCATGAAACCAGATCGTTCCGCATCAACGGTTCCCCGCCCGTTATTACTACGGTTATGGTATTGCTTTTATACTGTTTCCTGATTGGTACTATTGCCTGTAAAAAATCGTTAAAGGGCATATCAGGTATCGTTGAATCGGAACTGCAATCCGATCCGCAATGTAAACAGCTTAAATTACATCGTTGGGTACATTCCCAAAACAAATAATTTAATTCATGTAATCTTGTTTCATTGTTTTTAAATAGACGATGAAGACAGAGTACAATACTATTCGGCATCATTCAAAAGTATATCTTTCAGGTCTATTTTATCTTTTGATATAAGAACAGGGATTTCCTTTGATGCATACAATCCGTTTTCTTCACCATCAATATCTTCTAATCGGATGGTACAATTTTCTTCCCGTGGGACATATATCAAAAATTTACCGGAACTATCGGTTAATTCATATTGATACATATCATTAACCGATACTTTTATTCCCTTAATTGGATCATTTGTTGTTTTTGATTTTACAACACCCCGTATAAGGGTATCCAATCCCATGGTCTGCGGGGTTCCGTAACATGCTTGGAATACCAAGGCTACAGAGGTTAATCCTAATCCGGTATAAAATTTTCTTAAAATTCTTCGACTAATTTCTTTTGCCTTTTTCATACTATATCCTCCATATGATTGATTATCCTATCACTCTTAATTATTGTTTGTCAACAAAATATTGTAGCGAATTTGCGACTCATAAGTTTTTTATTTGGCATTTCGCATAACAGGGCTCTCTCTTTACGCGCAGACTCGCAAAGCGGGTCTGACGAGTCTAAAGCCCCTCGGCGCCTCCGCAATGGCTAGTCCACAATAGCGCTGGAATGAGGAAAAGAGCTAACCGCAGCGATTCAGACAAAGAGTCGAAAACAAGTGTCCAAGGCCGTGTTCAACCAATGACTTGGCCTGAGGAATATCTAGAAACGTTACTTTTCAACGCTGACTTCGTCCCCAATTCGCATAAGGCTGTCTCTGCATAGTACATTCGCCCATCCTCTCAAAGGATTGACCAAACATCTCAAGAACGCTTCCTGGGGATTCGAGTATTGAAGAAACCCAGCGAACTTCGAGTATGAAAATATCCAGAAATCCGGCAAAGTCCCTCTGGTTCCGGCTATGGCCAAGACAGACGCCGTTTAAGACGCCACCCCCTGGTATTGCAAACGGTACAACCCTGCATAGAGGCCGCCTCGCGCAATAAGGTCCTCGTGCTTTCCCGCTTCCACCACCCGTCCCCCAGAAAGGACCAGAATCCGGTCGGCATGGCGTATGGTGGAAAGCCTATGGGCAATCACCAGAGCAGTACGTCCTGCAAGAACCTGCTGCATCCCCAATTGGATAAGCCCTTCGGTTTCGGTATCCACTGAACTGGTGGCCTCATCCAGGATGACGATGGCCGGGTTGTGGGCTATGACCCGGGCAAAGCTGATGAGCTGCCGCTGGCCTGAGGAAATATTCGTGGCCCCTTCAGAAAGCAAGGTGTGGTACCCTTGGGGCAGCCGGGAAATAAAGTCATGAGCATGGACCGCTTTAGCCGCATACATTATGAGAGCCTCTGAAAGGGGAAGCCCCAAACTGATATTCTCCGCCACTGTACCGGAAAATAAAAATACCTCTTGTAAAACCGGCAACACCGAAGCCCTAAGACCTTCCAAAGGTATCTCCTGTAAGGGAATCCCGTCCAAGCGGATGCACCCGGAGTCAATATCCCAGAGCCGGGTAAGTACATTGATGATGGTGGTCTTTCCCGCGCCGGTATAGCCTACAATCGCGGCCATCTCTCCAGGCTGTACCGTAAAGGAAAGGCCCCGCAGAACCTCCTCCCCGGGTTTGTAAGCAAAATGCACATCCTCGAAGCTCAGGTGTCCCCGGATCATCCCCTCCACCCGCTGTTTTCCCTTATTCGGAATAGGTTCATCCGTATCCAAGAGATTAAAGACCCGCTCGCCCCCAGCCATAGCGGACTGCAAGAGGGTGTATTTCTCCGCAATATCCATCACCGGCGCATAAAACATACCTATCAGGTTGATAAAGGCAATGAGGACCCCCAGGGAAAGGGAAAGGTGCAAGGCCAGATTACTCCCCACCGCGATGACCACTGCCACGGTCAAGATCGAAAACCATTCCACCAAAGGCCTAAAGGTGGCAAACACGTACATCTCCCCCAGGTTAGCCTGCATGAGTTCGTGGTTACGGTCGCTGAATTCCCGGACACTCTTGGCTTCCCCCTGGAAAAGCTGGACCACCTGCACCCCGGCAAGACGCTCGGAAAGGTAAGCATTGACCCGGGAAGAAGCGGTCCGTTGCCGCCTGAAGGCATCCCGGGCTCTGAGGCGGCTCATGCCAGTGAGGAGCATCACCGGCGGTAACGTAGCAAGCGACACCAAGGCCAAGATGGGGGAAAGGAAAAACAGGGTACCCAGTACCCCCAGCATGCTACAGAGGTCTTTAAGAAAGGCCACCAGTACCGAGGTAAAGAATTCGTTGATAGTTTCCACATCCCCGGTCAACCGGGTTACCAGCCGGCCCACCGGATGCCGGGAGAGAAAAGCCGTGGATTGAGAAGCGGTTTTTTGAAACAAGGCAAGCCGCAGATCCTTCATCACCTGTTGACCGATGAGGGTGGTGGTCCAGGTTTGTATAAAGGTAAACACCAAGACCACGGCGAGGATGCCCAGCAGCACCAGGACTGCATGGATAATATACCCCACGTCCCGCCTCCGCAACACCGCAATTTCCGCTACCTCCAAGGAGGCAAGATCCTGAGTCTGTATAGCCCCACCCTGCTCTCCGATTAAGCACAAGTCCTCATGGGCCGTCGCCACCTCATAGGCCGCATCTCCGGGAATATAGGAAAAAGCATACCACTCCCCTTCCGCAATAATACCCTTTTCCCTCAGTTGGGCCTCGTCCCAGTCTGCAAGGTTCCTATCCCCTCCCAAGGGGACCAAGCATTGCTCCCCGATCCAGATGCACTTAGGATGGGCCAGCGCCCGCTCCAAGGCATCTACCGTATGCGGAGGGAGAGTCAGCCTTACTTGTGCCAAGACATCCCCCCGTACCAGGAGGAACCGGGCCAAAATAGCCTCATCAATGACCCGCTGCTGGATCACCGGGATGGCTAATTCTCCCAAAGTGGAGAGTCCCAGGCTAAGAAGGGTACAAAACACGAGAAACCGGTAAGGTTTGACATACGCAAGGATCCGGGCGACGATATGCCGGTCATAGCCCTTTACCACTTCTTCGGTTTCAAAGTAGTCAGACACTGCTGCCCTCCGGAACAGCGGATGCTGCCGAAGGAGATGGACCCGGCGAAGGTATCCATGAGGTTTCTTCCTGATCAAGCTGCTGCAAAGCGGCCATGCGGGCATAAAAACCGCCTCTTGCGGTAAGTTCCAAAGGCGTTCCTGCTTCGGCAATACGGCCCTGGTCCAGCACCAGCAAGTAGCCGGCATTACAGAGGGTTGAAACCCGGTGCGATACGATAATAGTGGTCTTCCCCGCGCGTTTTGCTAGAAG
The DNA here is from genome assembly GCA_031284195.1 of Treponema sp. Taxonomy (GTDB): domain Bacteria; phylum Spirochaetota; class Spirochaetia; order Treponematales; family Breznakiellaceae; genus JAIRLU01. The sequence continues at coordinate 6,834 of JAITAI010000138.1, read as the reverse complement.
ACCGGTTAAAATGCGTTTTTCCGTTTCCGCATCCACTGCTGAAAGGGCATCGTCCAGGATGAGGAATTCCGGTTCCCCCATAAGGGCCCGGGCAATGGCGGTTCGCTGTTTCTGTCCCCCTGAAAGGGTAAGCCCCCGCTCGCCTATGAGGGTATCTGCACCCTGAGCAAAACTCCCCAGATCCGTATCCAAAGCCGCAAGAGCCGTGACCTGCTTAAGCAGGGTATCATCCCCTTGTCCCCTGCTCGAAGATGTTGCATCTGGTTCAAGCCTATAGAGGATATTGTTTCTGATAGAATCCGAGAAGAGGTAACTGTCCTGGGGGGTAACTCCGAAACAACCCCGCAATTCCTTCAAATCCCAATCCCGCACATCCCTACCCTTAACCAGTACCGTACCCGGAGGCGGATCGATCATCCGGGTGATGGCTTTGATGAGCGTGGACTTTCCTGAACCAGTACGGCCCAGGATCCCCACCCAAGCCCCCTGCTTGATGGTAAGACTCACCCCCTTCAATACCTTACTGCCTTCAGGATAGGCAAAAGACAAATCCCGAATGACGATAGCATCAGCCTGCCCGGCCGGCCTCTTTGGAGGAGTAAGGCCGGACTTAAGTCCCGCAACAGGGGACATAATACTCGGCACAGTTTCCAAAATCTCATTCACCCGCTTAAGGCTCACCGCTCCCCGTTGTATCATGTTCACCGTAAAACCTGCGCCCATGAGGGGCCAGATGAGCATTTGCAGATACCGGAACAAGGCCAGAAGATCCCCAGGACTCATAAACCCTTCCACCACCCGGACACCCCCTACCAAAAGTACGATGACCGTGGTAAGCCCGGAGAGAAAGACAATCAGAGGAAAGAAAGCCCCGTAAAGTTTAACCAAGGCCATGTTCGCTTCCCGGTAATCGTCATTAGTATCCGCAAATTTTTTGATGAACCACCCTTCCTTGACAAAGGACTTGACCACCCGAATTCCTGCGAAAGTTTCCTGTACCGTATCACTCATGGCAGCATAGGTTTCCTGGGCCTTCTTGAACCGGTTCCCCAGGGCGCCTCCAAAGAGGAGTATAATCGCGGTAATACAAGGCAGGGGAAGTACTGCAAAGGCTGCGGTCCTAGCATCCTGGATGAAAATGATTACCAGAATCGAAGCTGCCATAATGGTACCGTCCACCAGGGCCACCAGGCCTAAACCTATGGACATGCGCACCGCATTGAGGTCATTAGTAGCTCGGGCCATAAGATCCCCAATTTTATGCTTCTGATAAAAATCATAAGACAAGGTGAGGAGGTGTTCAAACAAGGTTTCCCGGATTTCCGTTTCGATCCGCCGGGAAGAACCATGAATAAAATACCGCCACAGGAAACGGCCCAGAGCGATAAGGGCCATCACGCCAACCATACCTGCACAGAGGATACCTATTTCCTGCCAGGTAAAACTTCCTGAAGCAATCAAATCTACTGCCCGGCGCATAAACTGGGGAATGATCACCTGGGCAGCATCCACAATTATGAGACACCCAAACCCCCCGATATAGGACCTCCGATACCGGGAAAGATAGGGTAACAGGGTTTTAAATTCCCCAAGGGATACCTTAAAGGAACTATGCAGCATCTTATATTTTCTCAGACGCTTCTTGGGCTTCTTCCTCTTTCCGCCGGAGGTCTGCTTCCAATTTAGCAGACCAAGAATCGATCTTCTTTTTGAGCATCTCCGACTCAGGGCTTTCTCCAAGCAAGATGTGGATCCGCCGCAGAGCGTTCAAATGGTTGAGGCTTATGCGAAAATCATCAAACGAGGCAGTGGAGAGCTCATACCGTTCCCGATAACGCTCCCCTGCCTGAAAGAGGAGCCGCTTGATCAACTGCAAATGGTAGAACGTAGCTTCATAGTGGGGAGACCGGGGGTCTATATTGGTCACCATGTTTCTCACATCAAAGATATTTTTTGTTACCGTGGCGAAGCGGCCCTCCATATCCACAAAGGACCACTTCCATCTGCTATTATCTCCATAGGCATTTTCAAGCAACCGAATGGTCAAGCCCAGTTTTCGAATCACAGCATACCGCCGTTCAGGACTCACCGGCTCCAAAAGGACAAGTTTATCCTCATAGTCGGTAAAAAGCGCATCCACATAGCTGCTTACCATATCTTCAAGATAGGTAAGGCTTTTATTAATGGATTTTCGCGCTTCATCAAGGGCCCCCTGATTATCTTTCTTCAAAACAGACCGGGTTATACCGGTGAGAATCATATAGTATGAAGCAAGATTAAGCCGTATTTCCACCAGATCAAACTGTTTCAATGGAATATCAGGACTTTCTTCGGCTATTTCACCCACTAATTTTGCTTCTGCTTTGAGGATATTAGTAATCACACCCTGATATTCGTTGATTTTTGTTATATACTGATCTTCATCAGTATTTTCAGTAAGTTTCACTATCCTTTACTCCGTTGCTATATTTTAATAATAAGGCATCTGCATGAGCAAGTGCTACAGGGCCTGCATCCCCCGCAAGCATCCGGGCGATCTCCTTTCGCCGTTCATGGGCACTCAAGACCACCACTTCCATTACGGTCCGCCCTGCTTCGTTCTTCTTTTCAACTTTCAGATGATTATAAGCTCGAACTGCGATATTCGCAAGATGGGTAACACACAAGATTTGTTTATAGTGTCCTACCCGAGCCAAGTATTCCCCTACCGATACGGCTACGGCTCCCCCAATACCCGTATCTATCTCGTCAAAAACCAAGGTCTCCAAAGGATCCGCATCGGAAAGCACGGTCTTTATGGCCAGCATAATCCGGGAAAGCTCTCCCCCAGAGGCAATACGGGCAAGTTCTTTGAGCGGCTCCCCGTCATTGGGAGCGATGAAAAACTCCACCTCATCCATCCCCCAGGGCTGATACCGAGACCCCTGCACCCCCTGAGCCTCGGAAATTACTGATACAGAAAACCGGGCATGAGGCATCCCCAAACGGGTAAGGATCCCAGTTATCCGGGGTTCCAAGTTACGCGCCGCGACGATCCGTTGGGCGCTTAAGCCCTGAGCACGAGAATCGAGCTCTGCTTCAAGCATCGAAATCAGCACAGTCAGGTTTTCCCGGCTTGCTTCGGATCCTGTGAGGGCTTCAATCTCCGCCTCTGCCTTAGCCCGATACTCCTGTATCGCCTCTTCATCACCGCCATATTTTTTCTTAAGCCGGTATAGCAGGGCAAGGCGCTCCTCCACCGCTTCAAGCCGTCCCGGATCATAGGTTAAATTATCCCGGTATCCCCGAAATACCGCTACCAGATCCTCGGTTTCATAATACCAATCTTCCATGCGTTTCGCCATAGGAACAAGTCTTCCGTCAATAACCGCAGCGCTTTCCATGACAGTACGAATCTTCCGGCTCAGGCTAAGGATAGACCGCTCTTCATCGCAAAGAAAGGTCCCAAGACCCTGCACGAAGCCTGCTAATTTCTCAAAATCCCCAAGTCGCCGGGCCTCCCGTTCCAGCTCCTGGATTTCTCCTGGTTTGGGATTTCCCTGGGTAATCTCTTCCACCGCATAGTGTAACATTTCCAGTCGCATCGCTCGGTCCCGAGCAAGACTGACGAAACGATCCAGGGCTTTTTTTTGAGCTTCCCACTCAAGAAACACCCGGTTAAAAGCAGCAGTCTCTTCCTCAAGACCGGCAAAGCGGTCCAGGTACTTCCGATGGGTTTCTTTTTTAAGCAATGATTCGTGGGTATGCTGACCGTGAAGGTCAAACAGGAATGCCATAAATTCCACCAACTCTCCCCGGCTCACCGGAGTCTGCTGTATATAGATGGCGCCTCGACCTGAAGTTTTGATAGTCCGCCTAATAATGAGGCGATCATCTTCAGGGTTGATATCCCGAGCGTTCAACCAGGCCAAAGCCTCCTGCTGCTGCTTTCTCAGAAATACCACAGCGGATACCTGGGCCTCAGCAGCTCCAGTCCGGATTATTCCCAGATCCGCCTTGGCTCCCAATAAAAAACTCAAGGAGCCCACCAGGATGGATTTCCCTGCCCCGGTTTCTCCGGTAAGGACATTAAGCCCCTCTTCAAAGGTAAGAGAAAGGGCGTCAATAAGGGCGAAGTTGCGGACACTAAGCTCTTCAAGCATCAGGCCCTCCGGACCAGGAAAGTTTTGTACGCAGGGCTTTATAAAACCCGCTCCTATCCGAGGCAATGAGTTGGGCCTCATAAGGCGCCTGCTTAATATAAACCCGATCACCTGGTTCCAGTGGCTCAGTTACTTGTCCATCCAAGGTCAGGAGTACTCCGCTTCGCTGTTCCGCTTCAACTTCCACAATAACCGCTTCCCGGGCAGGGACCACGATAGGACGATTCGACAGGGTAAAAGGACACACCGGATTGATGATGAGAGCTTCCATCTCAGGATCGAGAATCGGTCCTCCTGCAGATACAGAATAGGCAGTAGAACCAGTGGGAGTGGCGACAATAAGCCCATCAGATCGATATTTACCTAAGCGCATATATTCACGAGGAACCATGGTTTCGGATTCTACTTTGAGACGTATGATCTTAGCTATCCCTGAAGCAGAGATAACCGTATCATTCAAACAGGAACCTCTTGCTATGGTTCGGCCTTCCCGTTCTACGGTTACCTCAAGCATAAACCTTCGGGAAATTCCAATCTTTCCCGCCATCCACCCGTTAAACACTTGAACCCATTCATCAGGATGTACTGCGGCGATAAATCCCAAGGTACCCAAATTTATCGGAAAAATAGGCACCCCTAAAGGCGCCATAGACCGGGCAGCATAGAGTACGGTTCCATCCCCTCCAAGACTGAATGCCAGATCATACTTACCCTGGACATCCCTATCAGGCTTCCCGGTAAAGGCACAGTCCCAGGTTTCAATGTAGTTACGGCTCAGTTCTTTCCGTATTTCATCAGCCACCTGCTGAGCATTGTTTTTATGCAGATTAATAAACAGCAACGCCCTTTTCACCGTGGCCATTACAATCCTCCGCCTTCTTTTTGGTCTTTACTATCTCAAGGAAGGCTTACAATAAGTTTTGCAACCTTTTCAGTATCTGCTACTCCAAGCCGGGGATAAAGCGGAAAAAGAACCGTCCTCAAAGAGAGGGAGTAACTTTCAGGACATACTGTAGGTTCTACCATACCGCTTCCCATCAGAGTACCTTCAAAGGCACTTGCCACGACAATGTCTTTCCGCTTGGCATAGGCCTTTACCTCTTTCATACCAGTTTCAAGAATCAAAGGAAAGGCATAATTATTATACCCTTCCTCATCCGGTGGGATAAACCGTTTATGCCGGGTTCGCAAGGCCGATTGGGTATAAATTTGGGCGATTCCCTTCCGTTTTTCAAGATTCTTAGCCCCCTCCCGAAACTGAACCACCGCCATGGCGACATTCATATCCGGGATGCCGTATTCCGGGGGTAAATCCCCTCCATTCCGTAATACCGACGCATTCCTAGGGTTTACTCCATAGAGAAGCGCGCCCCCTCCAGAGGTGAGCATATCCCGTTCTTCCAAGCCCAAAAGCGTAAAAACCCCCAAAGCTGAGGGCTTTCCTTCAGTACCATAGCTCTGGGAACAATCTTCAATAACCGGTAATCCCATCTGAACGATAGAAGCCATATCCGGTACAAAACCCAAGGTATGGTGCACGACAATACACTTTGGCGAAGGATTCCCCCGCTTACACGCCCATTCCAGGGTTTCCCGGTCTATACAAGGGAAAGAAGCACGTACATCACAATACACTGGCCTGAGCCTCAGATCTTCAAGAACCTGGGCGTAATACCGAGGGGATAATGCAGACAATACTACCCCTGCACCATCTTCAAGATTCAATGATTTAAGGGCTAAAAAAAGGGCAAATACCGGACTTCTTAGGGCTAAACAATAATCAAAACCCAGATACTCCTTTGCGACTTGGATCAAAAGCCGGGATTGCTCTCCAGGTCCAATCTTATCCTCCACCATAGCAGTAAGAACCGCATCCATTTCTTTTCGGCGGATAGTCGGAGCATAGACTTCAACTTTCATACAAACCCTTGAACCTTATCCAGCTTCTTAAGGGTCTTATCGAAGATCAACAATCTTCTGAAGTTCCTTGGGGTTAAAAAGATCCCGGATCCCTAAGATGATAAGATACCCATGATCTTGGCGAACAACTCCTTGAATATACTCAGCCCCAATACCGCTCACCATTTGAGGCGGGGGTTGCACTTCATCTTTTTCTATGGTTACCACTCGGGAAACCTTATCGATGATTACCCCCAGCTTCATTCCATCAATATCCAGAATAATAAAGCCTGACAAGAGTTCATCATCTTCAGAAGCAGCCATTTTCTTTAAATGAAATCTTTTATGCAAATTAATAATCGGAATTATTTCACTGCGGAGATTAAAAATACCTTCTACATACATAGGCGCATTCGGAATAGCCCTAATATCTTGAACCCGAACTATTTCTTTAACATCCATTATATTAATTCCATATAACTCTTCACCCAACTGAAAAGTGACGAGTTGATGTTGATCAGCCATATATTCTCCCTTTCTGACCCCATTTTCATAAAGCCAAAGAAACCTGTAATCAATGTACTATTGAATGACCCTTTCTTCAAGGGGGAAAACATGAAAAGGTTAAACTCAAAGGCTTACATTTACCATAGCGCTTTTCAGGGGGGCAAAAAAAGAGCCCCTAGTTAAGGGGCAATAAATAAAAAAAGCCTGGCAACGACCTACTTTCCCACCCTTTTGCAGGGCAGTATCATCGGCGTGAGAGGGCTTGACTTCCGTGTTCGGAATGGGA
>JAITAI010000135.1 GCA_031284195.1 Treponema sp. | reverse complement strand
CAGTATATTTCAGGAACCTTTATTGCCCAAGAATTAAACCTTGAACCTATCCAAGTCCGTAAAGATCTGGCTATTACCCCCATCATCGGCAAACCGAAAAAGGGATACCCCGTAGGGCCCTTGATTAGGGCCATCGAACACTTCCTTGGCTGGGATACCACCCGGGAAGCAGTGCTGGTAGGAGCAGGCAGCTTGGGGACCACTCTCTTGGGATACCAGAAATTGCAAAGGCACGGGCTTCTGGTGGTAGCTGCCTTTGATAGTAATGCGGAAAAAATCGGTTCCCAGATCCACCAGGTTCCGGTTTTCTCTGTGGAGACCCTGGAAAGAAAGATCCCTACCTTGGGAGTAAAAATCGCCCTGCTTACGGTTCCTTCTCATGCTGCTCAAGGGGTTACGGAAATCCTTATCAAAGCCGGCATTGAAGGAATCTGGAATTTTACTAATGTTAAATTGAAGGTTCCTGACACCATGGTGGTACAAAAGGAAGACCTATCCTCAGGCTATGCCATGTTCTGCGTCATGATGCAGGCACGGCAGATAGAAAAGGACCTCCTTCCGTCCTTCATACCAGAGGTTTGATCTGTTTATGGAACAAAGGGAGCCCCTAAAGGAAACCAAGATCCTGGCTCAAGCAATAATGCTGCAAAATCGCTTGCAAAAAAGGTACAGACACCTCAAGAAATGGGCCAAACAGCGGGGTACCGATGTCTTCCGCCTCTATGACCGGGACATACCGGAAATACCCCTGGTCTTGGATCGTTATGGAAATGGGGTTTCCGGGGCGCTGTACCAGCGGCCTTACGAAAAGGACGAAGCTGAAGAGGAGCACTGGCTTACGGTCATGACCAGATCCATAGCCACGGCCCTAGAAATTCCAGTAGCTCATGTGTTTCTTAAAGAACGAAAGCGGCAACGGGGTAAGGCTCAATATCAGCCGCTCTGTAATCAGGGAAACCGGTATCTTATACAGGATGTCCATGAAGGGGACCTCTGTTTCCGGGTAAACCTTTCAGACTACCTGGATACAGGGCTTTTCCCGGATCGCCGGAAGATGCGGTATCTCCTTCGGGAAGCGGCTGCAGGTAAGCGGGTGCTCAACCTGTTCTGTTATACCGGAGCTTTTTCAGTATATGCCGCTGCAGGAGGAGCCGCGGAAATTGATTCCCTGGATCTATCCAACACCTACCTGGACTGGGCTGCGCTCAACTTCCGCCTAAACCGTTTTGAAGCTCGCAGAATCGAAACCCCTAAAGGCGGTCCCATCGACGTAGACCGTCCTGGTCTTCCCCGGTATAGGCTCATACGGAGGGATGTACTTTCTTTTCTTGCGCAATCCCTGGGTACCCGGCTTTCCTGGGACCTCATCATTCTGGACCCACCGAGTTTTTCCAATTCAAAGGGTATGCAAACTACCTTGGATATTCGAAGGGATTATCAGAAGCTGATCCGCCAATGCCTAAACTTGCTCAGTCCCAGGGGAACGCTCTGGTTCAGCGTCAATGCCAAAGGTTTCCGGCTCAACCCAGAGGACTTCCCCGGAATCATCCTACAGGATAGGTATCCTGAGATCATAGATGAAGATTTTCGAGGGAAGCGGATACCTGCATGTTATACCTTTTCCTTTAAAGAATCAGGATAAACCCACATTCTTGGAGGCAGTAGCGGGACTTGTTTCTACGGCTCCTTGTATACTTTTTTGCACTGGAAAAGTATGCCTCATTTGTTTAGACTCATTAAAGAGCAACCATACGAGGCTATTTCAAAAGGTCATTTTGAAATAGCCTCATACAACATACGGAGAAAGGAAAACCTATGGATAAGCATCCCTCATTACGAACCTTACAAGACGTGGACGCCCTGTTCCCGCCGGATTTCACGGAAGATCAGAAGGCGCAGGCAAAAACCCTGTTCCTTAAAACCCTTTCAGTAGAAGCCCACCGTTTTTACGGAGGGAAAATGCAAACCCTACCCAAATGCGGTATCTATGGTCTTAACTGGTTTAACCTCTGGTATACTCCCGGGGTGTCTAAAATTTCCACTACCATTCGGGATGATAATGATGCCTCTTTCGCCCTCTCTAACCGGGGGAATTTGGTGGCCGTGGTTTCTGACTCTACCCGGGTCCTGGGGGATGGGGACTGTACCCCTCCGGGAGGCTTGGGGGTCATGGAAGGCAAAGCCATGCTCATGAAGTACCTAGGCGGGGTGGATGCGGTACCTCTGTGTGTGGATTCCCGGGGCCCCGATGGGAAACCGGATCCTCAAAAGATCATTGATTTCGTCAAAATGGCGCAACCTTCTTTTGGGGCCATCAACCTGGAAGACATCAGTCAGCCCAACTGTTTCAAGGTTCTCGATGATCTACGGGAAGCCTGCGATATTCCGGTATGGCACGATGACGCCCAGGGAACTGCCTGTATTACCTTAGCAGGACTCATCAACGCCCTGAAGCTGGCCGGTAAGAAGCTGGGAGATGCTAAAATCGTCCTGCTCGGCGCCGGAGCAGCGAATACCACCATAGCCCGGCTCATCCTGGCCGATGGAGGAGATCCGGCGAAGCTGATCATCTTTGACTCCACCGGTTCCCTGCATCTAGGACGGGAGGATATTAAAAAGGACAAGCGGAATTACCGGAAATGGGAACTCTGTGAAAAGACCAATCCTGCAAGGGCCCCCTCCATAGCAGCGGCTATGAAAGGAGCGGATGTGCTCATTGCCCTTTCCACCCCAGGACCGAACACGGTGAAACGGGAATGGATCAGTTCCATGGCGGCTAAGCCGGTGGTATTTGTCTGCGCTAATCCAGTACCGGAGATCTGGCCTTATGCAGCCAAGGAAGCCGGGGCCTTTATTGTGGCCACTGGTAGGGGAGACTTCCCCAATCAGGTGAACAATTCGGTCTGTTTCCCCGGTATATTAAAGGGCGCCCTCCTGGTGCGGGCCCGGAAGATCACCGACGGCATGGCCATCTGCTGTGCCCATGCGATTGCGGAATTTTCCGAGAAGCGAGGCATAAGCCCGGACAACATCATCGCCACCATGGAAGAGACCGAGGTCTTTGCCCAGGAAGCTGCGGATGTGGCGCTCCAGGCAATTAAGGAAGGGGTCGCCCGGGTGGAGCTTTCCTGGGATACCGTATACCAGCGGGCCAAGGCAGACATAGCCGGGGCGCGAGCCTTAGTGGAGGATATGAAGAAGCTGGGATACATCCAGGAGCCTCCGGCAGCCATGCTGGAAGCAGCCTTAGCCAAGGCCATTGAAGGGGTACGGTAGAGCAGGGTTAGTATCCTCACCCCCGGAGAAACGAATAAACCCCTAGAAAACTTCCGGGGGCTCATTTTGATAAAGGGGCCTCTCGGTTTCTCACCTACCATGAGCCCCAGACTGCAAAGATCTGATTCCTTCTGCAGGAACAGTCCTCTGACCAGGGGTAGCGCAGTCTAATAACAAGACGAGGACCCCTTGTTTTCCCTAGCTCAAAGATTTCTATGGGTTTATTCTGACCTCTTGAGGTTCGTGTTGTCTTGCTTCTTTCCAATAGGGTCTACTTATTCCTAGATCAATTGAAAATGGGATATACTACATCCAAGGGAAAAGCAAAGATGGCCTCGGTAGAAGTACATAAGACAAAATCAACAGAATTTTATCATGGTATGATCCGGTAATCATAAGAGGGGAGGTAAGGGGAGCCGGTTTGAGTTGGAGATACGTTGGAGGAATGACCTGTTTTTCCATAAGAACCAACGAGATTGCTGCGGGGATGAACCAGATCAATACCGCGGCGTCCTGGGTCTTTGAGATAAGCCAAGAAAACTGGCAGAACATGGCCGTCCAAGCTGTCAGCCGGTTTCATATTTCTAAGGGAGCCTCAAGTTTGAGTTAGCATGAGGGTCAGGGGGCTTCAGGAACCTTACGAAGGTGTGACGTACATGCGGAACGTCCTCGCGTATACTGGGGACGGCGCCTCAAAGCGCCACGCACTCGAAACAAGGGGCGCCCCTGTTATCTTACTACCACGGCTCCTCAGGGGCATTAAGCCCGCTGGCGGGATTGGATAGCCGGAGATTTTTTCTGCATTTTTTCATATAGAAATAGCAAAAAATACGCCCCTCGATTAGTATTAGGGAGACCTAATAAAAAGG
>JAITAI010000121.1 GCA_031284195.1 Treponema sp. | reverse complement strand
CATGGTGAAAATAAACGAGACTTCCCGGATTTTGGTTCCAGAGAGGATAAATAAGAGGATCCCCCCGATGGTCATGAGCGCCATGATCCGGGTATCGTAACCAGCCATGGATAAAATCGACCACAGGAGAAAGACCATCAGCTTGGTCGAGCCTGAAAGAGAGTGGATGGGAGATTTTCGTGCTATATAAGCAAGCATAAAACGGCTCATACCGGGCTAGCCTCCCGCTGTACTCGCTCATAATCAATAAAGTGCCGGACAAAGCGCAGGGGATCTTCCATACCCGCCCGGAGGGCCAGATCATAGAGGGAGGTCCGCTTAAGGCTTGCAGCTTCTATCATCCGGTGATCGGTAAGGATAGCCGCAGGAGCGTCATCCCCCAAGAGCTTCCTCTCGGAAAGGACCAAAGCCCGCTGGGTATATTCCAACATCAAGTGCATATCGTGGGTGATAAAAAGGAAACTCATACCCTGCTCGCGGTTGAGTTTCCGCAGGAACTCCATGATATCTCCATAGTGACGAAAATCCTGGCCTGCGGTAGGTTCATCCAGGATGATCAGGGAAGGCCCTAGCACCAGGATAGCAGCGATGGTGAGCCGCTTCTTTTGACCGTAACTCAAGGCGCTGACCGGCCACTTGCGGAAAGGGTAAAGCCCGCAAATGTCTAAGGTTTCCATGACCCGGTCATGGATTTCCTTTTCCCCGATGCCTCGGGTTCGTAGTCCTAGGGCTACTTCATCAAAAATCAAAGGAAAGGAGATCATCTGATTGGGGTTTTGCATGACATACCCGATCCACTGGGCTCGTTCCTTGATGGAATAGGCCGCTAGATCCTGACCCTCAAACCAGATTGACCCTGAAACCGGCTGATTAAACCCGCAAATGAGCTTGGCCAGGGTAGATTTTCCCGCCCCGTTTTTTCCTACCAGGCTTACCCAGGCTCCTGTGGTTATAGTAAAGGATATGCCTTCCAGCACCGGCTGCTTGCCTAAGTCCTGGGGATAGTAAAAATCCACGTCCTTAACCATAAGGAGAGGAGGACCGGACTTTTCCGGGGGATGGTCCTCAATACCCTGATCCCATGTTTTAAGCTGTAGCGGATCAAAGGCAACCGCTGCCACGGTTTCAGGCTGTATCTCCCGGGTGATTGCAGTACCCGCGTACCGTAGGGCGCTCAGGTAGAGGGGTTCCCGGATACCGGTTTTCCGTAGTATATCCGCAGCCAACAGTTCTCCTGGCGGGAGATCCGCTTTAATACGGCCCTGTTCCATGACCACAATCCGGTCCACCGGCCGGTGGAGCACATCTTCCACGCGATGTTCCACGATGATAATGGTTTTTCCCGTTTCCCGGTGCAAACGGTCGATAAGTTCAATGGTCTCCTGGCCGGTAGCAGGATCCAGATTGGCCAGAGGTTCATCAAACAAGAGGATTTCCACTGGATCCATCAAAACCCCAGCGAGGGAAACCCGCTGTTTCTGTCCCCCGGAAAGGTGCTGAGGGGCCTTGGCAAGCTGGTCTTCCAGATGCACGACCTTGGCGACGTCCTCCACCCGGCGGTGCATTTCCTCTGTAGGGATACAGTCATTCTCCGCCACAAAGGCGATATCTTCCCCAGCCCTGAGTCCTACAAACTGGCCGTCTGTATCTTGCAGTACGGTCCCGACTTTCTTGGATATAGCAAAAATGCCCATACCCCGGACATCCGCTCCCATGAGGGAAAGCGCCCCTTGGATCTGCCCATTAAAGGCATGGGGGATAAGGCCGTTTATACAGTGGGCCAAGGTAGATTTTCCCGACCCCGAAGGCCCGGCAATGAGGATTTTTTCCCCCGCTCGGATGGACAAACAGATATGGGATAAAGTCGGTTCTGCTTGGGCTTTATAGGTAAAGGTAAAATCCTCGAACAGGATCGCGGGTTTGCTCATAGGGCCGTCTGCTATTCCACCTTGAGGCTGCCTGCCTTTACCTTGGTACGGGTATAACCAAAAGCGAGGATAGTACCGAGCACGAGGACCACTGCACTGTTGAGTCCTCCTGCCACGAGGCCCTGGAGATACACCTTATCAGATGGTTCCTGGTAAATCAGGATATCCAGGGTGGGGGCGATGGCAACCCAGGCAATACCATTGGAGAGAATCTGAATAATATTAAAGATGATACCCTGGATAAGGCCGAATCCCCCCTCTTCAATTTTATAGACCTTCACGAAAAACCCGATTAAGAGGCCGTAGACTGCATCGGCGATAACCCAGCTCCACCAGACCCCTCCCCAGGTAAGGTCTGTCAAGGTATGGCCGATAAAGCCGATAAGGAACCCTGCCAGAGGTCCAAAGATCGCCGCAAAAACCGTTAAAATAGCAGAAGCCACGTTCAGGTTGGTATTGGGTACTCCTGAAGGAATTGCCACAAAACGCATCAGCACGAACACCAAGGCAGCGCCGATCCCAATAGCTACCACGGTTCTTACGGGGATAAGCTTTCTTTCCATGATCTAAACTCCTTTAATCATAGGATTCCGAATAGGTTTACTCATAGCAAACCCATTTACTATAGACCAATCGGGCATAAAAGACAATAATGCAAGATACCAATGCAGGGCTCCTGCATGTAACGATATATTTCTTTATATGATAAGGATTTACGTATTACCATACCATGTATCTCTTAGGAAGGTAATTCATTATTCTGTAGAGAATGCCCAAAATTTACAGAAACCGTGATTAGACTGTGGAGATCACTACCCTTGCTAGAGCCTACCAGGCCAAGGATGGATAACTACAAAAGGGAGAGTTTTTCCCGGATGAATTCGCTCTTCTCTTTAAGGCCAATGGTTCCCGTGGCTAGTATCAGTACATTGGGGACCTTGGGATCGAGCTTCACCCTTCCGTTACTCTCCTTCATAAGCCGGATGAGCCGGTCTACATTTATCTTGGAGACCTTCCCAAATTCTACCCGCACCATCCCGGCCCGCTCTTTGAGAGAAACCACCCCAATCTCCCGGCAGATAATGCGGATCTCCGCGAGGGCAAGCAGGGATGCTGCTTCCTCAGGTAGGGGGCCAAAACGATCCAACAACTCCGCATACACCTGTTCCAGTTCCTCCTTTTCCCGGACCGCGGCGATCTTCTTGTAGACCTCCATCTTTTCCTGGGGGGAATCAATATAGGTGTCAGGAATAAACCCGGAATATTCCAGTTCCAAAAGGGTTTCGGTCTCTGCCTCGTACTGGGCATCCTCCAGGCGTTT
>JAITAI010000067.1 GCA_031284195.1 Treponema sp. | reverse complement strand
CCTGCTCCTGCTGCTATAAGCAAGGCTCCCCAATTCGACTTTGGCCCGGTAACGGGATCGGCAATCAATAAGAAGGCCGCTACCATGGTACCCCCAGAAAAGAACCCAAAGAATATATCCCCATTCCCCAGGGTCCCCCCAAAAGGCAGGGCTCCAAACAGCCTAATGAACAGTCCATACACCCCTAAGTAAACCGCAGGCACCCAGGACCGGCTTATCTGGAAAGCGGTAATGCTGATGGTTCCCAGAAGCAAGGCAAAAACACCCCGGTCTGCAATAATACCCATCCCTGAGGAATTAAAAAACTCGATATACCCTTCGGGTAATTCCACGCCAATGATTGAAAAAAAACGGCTGTTCAGGAATGACTGGACCATCCACTCCAAGGAACCTACGGGAGAAGAAAAATAACCGGTTTCCGCTAGGTGGAGGGGATCCAAAAGACCCTGCCGTATCCCTGCTGATACTACGGTCAAGGGAGACATTTCCAAGGCCTTATTAAAAATTTCAGGCCAAGAACATCGGATAAAAAGCCAGCCTCCTATGGCAGGATTCATCCAGTTGGATCCAAGGCCGCCGAAACTGTGCTTCACCACGGCCATGGCAAATACCCCACCCATGACCGCGTATATAGGATGTAGGTTATTCGGCAAGAGGAGTGCCAAGACCAGGGCAGATGCTACAGAACTCCCATCCCGTACCATGCCCGCTTTTTCGGTTCTGAAATAGAACAGAAATTCGGTAAGTACCGTTGCAAACACCGTACTCAGGGCGATGAACAACGAAGCAAAGGAGTCGCTTAGGGAAGACTGGAAGATAGCCAAACCCGCACATAAACTGACCAGCCACATCCGTCCTGCAGTAGGACGGGAGAGATTGATCTGGGCCCGTTGATACCATAAGATGTCTTTTTCCAGCATTCAATATTCCCCCAGGGCGGCGTTTACAATGGCAGTACTCAGGGAAAACCGTGAAGGACACACCAAATCGCAACAGCCGCAGCCATGACATTCCATAACCCTTCCGCTGTTTTGTTCCTGCTTTTTTTTAAAGAAAACAAGGCCCTTGAATAAGGCTTCCGGATCCAAACCAACGGGGCACACGGTCCTACATGCTCCACAGCCAATACAATTCCGTACAGCCTTACCGCCGATCTGTTTAGCCAGGAGGGCGCTCAGAGCATAACTGGTTTTAATCACCGGTTCATCCAGATTCTTTTCAAAGACCCTCCGGCCTGACAGCGGAGAACCCAGGGTGATCCGCTGAGGTTCACCGGTGAAACCTCCACATTCAGCGAAGAGATCCCCTATCCGGGTCCCTATCCTCACCTTCATAACTTGGGGTTTCCTTACCCCCGAACCTCCTACTGCCACATACCGATCCAGAATAGGCCGGTGTAAGACCAGGGCATCTCGAACCGCAGCCAAGGTAGCAGGCCCTTGGATGAGGAGGGACCCTAAGGCAGGCCCTGCAGGACCCTCACTTTCCCCACGCTTTTCATAAGCCCGTAAGGCCAGTTCCAATTCTCGGGGGTTTCGCTGGGGATATCGGGAACTGACCAAAACTAAGGATGCCGGTATATCATAGGACTGGGCTTCTGCTAGCAGCATAGTCCCCAAATCTTTCTCTTTAGCAGAGACCGCATAGACGATACGGCTGACCCTACAGGCCCGTCCGAGAATGATGCTCCCCTCCACCACTGCTGCGGTCCGTTCCCGACACAGCACATAGTCCGCCACCAGCCAAGGATCATCAAACACACAACGGACCACCAGGGTAATGGGTTCAGGAGTTTTATCTAAGGAGGCAAACAGATCCCCTAAGGGACGGCCTGAACCTTCCATTTCCACAATACCATATTCCACAATACCCTGTTGTAGTTCCCCAGGTTCTAATCGTTCCCAAGAAAACCGCTCTTCAGGTTTTCCAAGCTGCTCAAAACTCCCCTTCAGGCGTATGACAAGGCCCTCATTGATAAGGCCCTCGGCCATTTCCCAGGAAACCATCCGAACCACCTGGCCGGGAACCGTGGCATGAATATGCGCTGACCCAGGACCCTGAGCAAGACCTATGAGCATACCCTCTCGAACAAAGGAACCCCCTGAAACAAGGGGAAGCGCCTTGGCTCCTGGGTGCTGTACCAAGGGTATGACCGAAAGGACAGGAAGAAACGCAACCACACTCTCCGCTGCAGGAGGAGCGGTAGGGTCTGTAAAGTGGATCCCCCCCTGAGGAAATGTATATACTTTCATGCGGCTATCCGTTTTTCATTATATACCACACTGTTTTTCTTTTTTCCAGCCTGTTTAAACCAGCTTAGAACCGTACTATACAAACCCGAAGCCATAAATAGTAACAGAAATCCTATCATATTAAGCGAAGTAACGGTAAGCATCTTCATACGACTTGGTTCCCCTCCACCAGTATGCCCAAAACCTGCAAGAAATGCTATGAGGTCTTCCAGGGGGAAGGGAGGAATCACCTGGTCATCATCAGGGGCAAGGGTCTGCTCATACCCTCCTATACTTGCGATGAGACCATCTTCCCCTAAGCGGTACTGTCGATAGGTCAATTCCGGTGGATCCCCCCTATAAAGACGGTCCAGATCCTTACTACTTCCCAGAGGCATCAAAGAGAAAGAAGCCTGATACCGTGCATGGTTTTCATAGACCCCTGCATCAATGAAATACCGAGGGTCAGCGATAAACCCCGGATCATGATAGACATGCAGTCCCTCATACAACCAGGGTCCATAGAGAGCAACCAGGGAAACCAGGGCAAAGGGAAGGATGGTCCGGTTAATCGGTCTCCACTTGGTAGAATCCATGATCCGTACCGGCATAAACCGTACATGATTCTGGGCTTTCCCTTGGTTTGCTTCAAACCAGAGGACCACCCAGAACATAAGCCCAGAACATACCAAGGCCGCGATTCCTACCTTTGCCAAGCTTTTCCCCGAGGTCCTTGCCACGCTCCCAGTAGAGACGGACATACCATATAAGATACCAAAGATACCTAAAAAGAACAGCACCCCCGTCAAGAGGACTGCCAATACCGGGTATACTTTATCACGGTTTTTGACTGGCTCCCTGCCTTCGGTGCAATCCTGCCCGTATCGGTGGGAGGCCCAGTGCTTTCGGAGAGGTTCAACGGCTATGCCGGCCAGAACCACGAGAGCCGCACAAAGGGCAAATCCTGAAGGCCCGGCAAATACCAAAGATCCCAGGATCGGCAGCAGCGCCAAGATGAGCGCCGACTCTCCAGAAAGAACCATGGTTGCCCCTGCAGCCACTGCAAAGAGGAGGAAATAAAACAAGAAAGGCTTCTCAAAACCTAAAAAAGTGAGAGAAAAAGGAATTCCTTTCAAAACAGCGGCCATAGATACTTCAAAAGCCCTAATCTGTTGCTTATTAAGCCAAGGATCGGAGAAGCGGGAATTTCCTGAAAAAGGGATAAAGAAAAGCCGTTTCCCCTGGCGCACAAAAAAAGCCCCCAGTTTTTCCGCGTAGCCGTCATCCCGAGGATCAAAAGGTTCAACTCGATCCCGGTACGCATCAAGGGGTATCCGCTGCAAGGTCCCAAAATCATCCAAAAATACCCATTGATTAGACTCGGATAGAAACCCTTGGGTAAAAACTTCTGATGCAAGCAAGTCTCCGATAAGCCGGTCCGGGTAAGAGGCATCCACCGTAAGCACCGCATAGCCGCGGTTACTTTCCAGTGGCATAAGAGTAAGGACTAAAAAAAACATGAAAGTCCCAAGACTAAGGGAAAGCAGGGATGCTAAGAGCAGGGACTTCCCAAAGGACATGTGCTGCGACCCTACAAATTAGCGTATGCCGCAGCAATGAAGATACCCAGAAATGCCCCTACCACTACTTCCAGCGGCGCATGACCATGGACTTCTTTGACCGGATGATATTCCACGTCCAGGCGATCCGCCACGTTTCGCCCTAGCAGATTGAGCGCCCTGGCTTGAATTCCTGAAGCGCGGCGTACCCCCATGGCGTCTCGCATAACAATAAGGGCAAACCAAAAAGATACGATAAACAGATTCGACCCGATCCCTTCTTTAAAGGCGACCGATGTAGTTAAGGATGAAACCAAGGCCGCATGGCTTGAGGGCATTCCCCCTGTGCGCCAGACCATGATCGCAAGGATTTCCCGTGTACTTTTTTTACGGGTATTAAGCAATACAATCACCGTCTTAATAAGCTGTGCAAAAAACCAACTTGAAATAGAAGATAAAAAAATGAGATTTTCAAAAAAACTTTTTAGCGCTACCCCTCGTATAGACATTACTAAAGACATTATTTAACTTTCCATTAGGGAAGGGCTTTTGTCAAGACTCTGAGCTGGCGGTGTCAAGAGGTAATAGAAAGGTGCTCCCCCTGGTATGCTGTATGCGCGCTTTTTTGGGGGTATGAATAATCCTTACTAAGGAGGGAGTTTCCTTGTCATAGGAAACTCAGACGGCTTCCAGCTTGAGCCGGAGGATTACCTTTTCTTAAGGCTCCTATCTTGTAGGATAAGCTCCCCCTGGGACTTGCGCCAATTCAGCGGATAAACCTTCTAATATAAATACTCAAAGCTAAACCTATGCCGGTCATAGCGGAAATGATGGCGGAACCACCGTAGGACATAAACAACAAGGGAATACCGGTGATTGGCATGATCCCCATGGTCATCCCCACGTTGATAAGAAAATGGAAACTATACATAGCAGATAAGCCGGCAGTAATATAGGTCCCAAAGAGATCCGCTGCAGTCTTCATGATCCGCACGAACCGTAAGGAAATGAGGAGGAACAGGGCAAACACCAGAATCCCCCCTATAAGCCCCCACTCTTCGGAAAAAATGGAGAAAATAAAATCCGTGCTTTGCTGGGGTAAAAACCGGTAATGGCTATGGGTTCCGGCCAGGTAGCCCTTACCCCAGAGTCCTCCAGAACCAATGGCGGTAATGGATTGAATGATGTTCCACCCCGCCCCTCGAGGATCCACATCAGGATTAAGAAATACGATGAGCCGCATGAGTTGATAATCCTTGAGCACCTTATGGGACACATAAGAGGTCCCCAAGGAGAAAATAACGATCCCCACGCCGTATACTATCCAGAAAAAATATCCTTTCTTATAAAGAAGGAATCCCACCAAGGCGAGGATCCCAATAAGGAACAAGGCAAGGGCGGTAATCCCGATAAACCGGAGATTGGTAATAATCATAAGCGATGGTAAGGCGTTCTTGAAAATATAATCCTGCCACAGAGGTAAAACCATAAAGATGGCGGTTAAACCAATAAAGGCTACTAAAAAAATAATGTACTTTATGGAAATCCCCGCGATAAAGGTCATCACTAGGAGTATAGGAATGAATACGAGGGAGGTCCCAAAATCCGGCTGGATGAGCACTACTGCCATGGGTATAAATACAATGAGGCAGGCCACTAAAAATCGGATAAACGAATTGGCCTTTCGTTTTGAAGCATCCAAATACCGGGCAAGAAACAGGATGGTGGTAATTTTGGTAAATTCCGACGGCTGTATGCCGAAACTGCCGACGCCTATCCATGCCTTGGCTCCATTCACCGTATGACCAAAAATACAGGTATATACCAGCAGTCCCAGGGTTCCCAGATACAGATAGGAGGACAGGTTATACAAACGCCGGTAATCGATCATGGCCAGGACTAAGGCAAGAGTCAACCCGCTGGCCCCCCAAATGATCTGTTTGACATACTCGGTGGAACTCTGCGTACCGGAAGAACTGAGTCCTGATGAATAAATAAAGAGCACCCCGAATACCGTCAGCGTGATAGCGGCAAATAACAGCAAAAAATCAATCTCAAATATAGCCTGAACTTTCATTTTTTCCTTAATAACTCATGTTATGCACCATACATAGCATTGGCCTCTGCATAATATGAGTTAATAACTCCGGTTTTCCGGCTTTTAACTCAGATCTCCGAGTTCAAAGCCCGGATAATGCCTCTCCGAGCGGAATGAGTGCTATTCAAAGCCCGGATAGTTCCCTTCCGAGCGGAATGAGTGCTGCTCAGAACCCCGATAATTCCCCTCCGAACCGAATGAGTGCTGCTCAGAACCCGGATAATTCCCCTCCGAGCGGAATGAGTGCTGCTCAGAACCCTGATAGTTCCCTTCCGAGCGGAATTAGTGCTATTCAGAGCCCGGATAATTCCCCTGCGAGCAGAACTAGTTCTGTTCAAAGCCCCGATAATTCCCCTGCGAACCGAATTAATCTGTTCCCAGGCTGAAATGCCGGGGCTTGAGGGAATTGGCTAGGGCGAAGCAGAAATACCGGCGGAACTCCAATTTCCGGGCTTATAACTCATATTACGCTCTATACGGAGAAAGCGGTCTCTGCGTAACATGAGTTATTAATTACTCATGCAGGGTACGTACTAAGCGGCTGGGAAAGACCCGGCGGATCGAACCCTTCTTCAGCTTAATCCCGGCGGAACTGGATAGGCATGAGATACTGAAACCCCAAGGCAGCAACCGCCTCCTCATAACTTTGATCCGCGAAAATACCCTGAAAAATAATGGCCGATGCATAGGTGGCCCACCATTCCCATCTATTCGCCGCTTCAACAATCACCGAAACTACCACCTGTTCTTCAGGGTTGTCCGTTTGATACGGCGCATACGCGGCAAACCAGGAGTGCCATCGATCCTGATAACCTATTTCACCGGTACCGGTCTTTCCGGCAATCTCCACGGCCTTGATATTCAAGGGGAACCGGGCAGTCCCCTCACTAATAACATACCGCATATCCCGGCGGACCGTCTTGAAAATACTCCGCTCAATATCGCTTTCATGGAGTACCTTGGGACTTATGGTTTCTTCCACTGCCCCGGTAAGGGGATTCCGCACTTCCTTGAGGAAGTGGGGTTCGTAGATGATCCCCTCATTCACGGTCATAGCCACCATATTGGCCATTTGAATAGGGGTAACCAGGGTATACCCTTGACCGATGGACATATTCATGGTGTCCCCTCCTAGCCACCGTTCATGAAAACGGCGATCCTTCCACTGCGGAGTGGGAATGAAACCCGCAATCTCTCCAGGTAGGTCAATGCCTGTGAGGTCTCCATATCCATATTCCCGGGCATAGGAGACAATACGCTCTGCTCCCAAGTAATCTCGCCCCACTACCCAGTAATAAATATCGCAGGATTGGGCCATGGCCTGTTGCAGATTCAGTCGCCCGTGTCCAGGTTTTCGGATATGACAACGCCAGAGCCTGTCCCCATAGGTCAGTTCCCCCAGGCAGTCCACGGTCTGTTCCACTGAAAAGACCCTTTCCCTGAGAATCCCGGTGGTCATAACGATTTTAAAGGTCGATGCAGGAGGATAACTGGATTGTATGGCCCGGTTGAGGAAGGGTTTATTCGGATCGTTGATCATGGCTTGGTATACTGCCCCGTTATCATTTTGGTTAAAAATATTCGGATCGTACCATGGATAGGAAACCATAGCCAGAATTTCACCGGTTGTGGGTCGCAGAACCACTACTGCGCCGATTCGTTTACCCAGAGCTTGTTCTGCCAATAACTGAATCCGCCGATCTATGGAAAGCACCAGGTTCTTGCCCGTTACCGGCACTTCCCGGCTGGTACGCTCCGAGGCCACCCGCCTTCCCCGGACATCCACGGTACGGATCTCTTTTCCCTCTTTACCCCGGAGGAGTTCGTCATACTGCCGTTCTATACCGGCCTTGCCGATCTTATCCCCCGACTGATAGCCCTTGTTGTACAGCATGGTGAGTTCATCCCGGGTAATATCCCCCACATACCCTAGGATATGGGAGAGGCTTCCGATGTCCCCATAGGTCCGCATGGGCTTGGATTGCCAGGAAACGCCTGGTAAGGAATCCGCCTGTTCCGCTAAAGCCGCAATCGTACTAAAGGGTACATTCACCGCCACTTCCAGTGGTTGATAGAGGTAATAGTACTGAACCGGTATTTTCTTGTCGATTTGATCCCGTTCTATCCCCAGGATCTGGGCCACTTTACTGATCAGGTCCGGGATGGTTCCTTCCGGCACTTCTGCGGGGGTAATACTCACCGCAAATGAATCGGTATTAAACACCAGGGGTTGAGTGAAGTTCCGATCAAAGATATCCCCTCGCTGTGCGGGAATAACCGTGACCCG
The DNA here is from genome assembly GCA_031284195.1 of Treponema sp. Taxonomy (GTDB): domain Bacteria; phylum Spirochaetota; class Spirochaetia; order Treponematales; family Breznakiellaceae; genus JAIRLU01. The sequence goes on along the minus strand of JAITAI010000067.1, from coordinate 6,901 downwards.
CCGGGCGATACTTTCGGCCCGGAGCCGGTACACCTCACCGTGCACAATCTGCATACTGAACAGTTTGAGCGTATAGATGACAAAAATAGCGATAAAAAACAGGGCGATTATGCTCACCCGGCCTTCAGGCCGGGGGTCTCCAGAAGGAAACTGTCGAGAAGTCATGAGGATTTCCTCCGGTCCACCAGCAGGTTTTTAAACAATTTGAGAAAGGCGAATAACAAGGGAGCGGAAATGCTAGTACCCACGAGCTCAACCCAGAGGGTAGGTTCTTTTAAGAGATAAGTAGGCACCCCGTGGGTAAAGAGCAGGTGCAGCCCTGCAAGCAGGAGGGCCTTAAGTAAAGTGGCCCCGGCACATAAAGCCATGGGGAGAAATAGGGAATCCAGGAAAAAGGTTCCCTTCATGAGTCCTGCCGTAGCCCCAATCATGGTTCGGATTAAGGCGTTAAGCCCTAGAGGAGCTGCGGACAGAAAATCAAGGACTAGGCCGGAAAAGAAACCGGTTAATTGTCCGGCCATGGTCCCATGCGTATAGGCCATGTAGACAATGATACCCAACACTAGATCCGGAACCGCCCGGTACACTGCCAACCGGGTGAGGAGGGTTGATTGTACCATGGCTGCTGCCAAGGCAAATACCGTGGCCCATACCACATGCTTAACCATCCCCTTTCTCCAGTGCATCTGTTTTTTCTAGGGCTTCTTGCTCCAGAGGCTGTTCTCTGGTCTCAGCATCAATAACAAAAACATATTCAAGCCGGGAGAAATCAATGGCCGGTTCTACCTCTACCTCCATGGAAATTTCATATTCCTGATAGAGGACCTTGCTCACCCGGCCCAGAGTGATTCCTGGAGGATACACGCCACCCCGGCCACTGCTTAAGCCCATACCGCTTGAGATGATTACATCCCCTTGACTAATTTCATTCCGGGCCCGTTTCTGTATAAACCGCATGAGGAGCGGGAGTTCCGGGCTTCCTTGGCCTTCCACAATACCTTCGTACCGTAGTTCCGCAAACCGGGAGGCTACAAAAGAAGTCGTCGCATAAAGGGGCATCACCAAACTTTCAAACTGCCCTGCCTGCAGGATCTGCCCCACCAGGCCCTGGACGCCGTTTTGATAGGCAATAACCGGCATGTCCTTAGCAACTCCCCCTTGTTTTCCTTTATTGATCACAAAAGCGGAAAAAAGGTTATCCGGATCCCGGCCTGAGATCTCCGCAGGAATATGCTTATATCCAAGGGCTTCGGAAAATCCTAATTGTTCCCGCAAACGCCGGTTTTCCTGGCGAATCTCTGCTGCGCTCCGTTCAAGTTGTTCATACCGGCTCATGCGACTGGTTAATTCCGCGTATTCCTGCCGCAAGGTAGCCAATTCCCCCACTGAAAGGATCGTCCGGGAGACGAAGGAGGTAACTTCATAGATACCAATACGGATACCGGAAAACAAAGACAAACCAAAATCTTTAAAGTTAAGAATAAAGCCGCTATTTGAAAAATACAATAGTAGAAAAGAAACCAGGGTAAGGACCACAAACACGTACACTTCGGCAAAAAAACGGCCCTTTTGCTTTTTACCCTCCTCCATTTCCCGGTCCTAGTTGTTTAAGGTATCATAAATCTGACGGCTATTATCGAAATTTTTTGCGTATTCAAAATATTTTCCCGCTCCCAGGGCAACGCAGTTCAGGGGAGCCTCTGCCACAATAACCGGTACCCCTGTCTCCTTGGAAACAAGCTTAGGCAATCCCTTGAGGAGAGAACCTCCACCGGTCATAACGATCCCCCGCTCCACAATATCCGCAGCTAATTCTGGCGGGGTCTTCCCCAGGGTGGCCTTAATTTCATCAATGATCTGGGTGATGGGATCCTTGAGCGCTTCCCGGACTTCCACGGAATCGATCTCCAGCCTTCGGGGAAGCCCGGTGATGGCATCGGTACCCTTGATTTCCACCTTTTCAATGGTTTTATCCGGCGCAGCATTACCAATTTCTATCTTAAGCCGCTCCGCGGTCTGTTCTCCAATGATGAGGTTATGGACGCTGCGGACCTGTTTGATGATGGCCTCATCAAATTCATCGCCCCCTAAGCGTATAGCATTGGTAACCACCATGCCTCCCAGGGAAATAACGGAAATCTCCGTGGTACCTCCCCCTATATCGCAGATCATGTGCCCCATAGGTTCAAAGATGGAAATATCCGCGCCAATGGCTGCAGCTAGGCTTTCTTCAATGACAATCACCTCCCGGGCCCCTGCTTTATAAGCGCATTCCTCTACAGCCCGGCGTTCTACTTCGGTAATGCAGGAGGGAATACCGATAACCATCCGGGGTTTGACAAAACGATAACGAGGAAGCACCTTGGAGATGAAGAACCGGATCATCTTCTCGGTGGATTCTAGGTCTGCAATCACCCCATCCCGCATGGGCCTAATGGCGATGATATTTCCTGGAGTTTTCCAGAGCATCCGTTTTGCATCAGTTCCGACAGCCACCACCCGCTTAGTACCCCGCTCCACTGCCACTACCGAAGGCTCGTTAAGCACAATACCTTTTCCATGTATATAGACCAGGGTATTACAGGTCCCTAAATCAATGCCGATATCTGAAGAATTATTCCCAAACATATTCCCTCCATAGGCCCAAAGACCTTTATTACATATTGAGCCGTACTCTGGTCGGCTTATGACTTGGATCGATACTATAGGCTTTCCGCCATTCTGCCCGGGCCCGGATTGGGTCTCCTCCTCCGGCATACAGTTCACCTAATTGATAATGGGCATCCGCATTTTCACCGCCTTCGGCAAGGATGGCCATATACTGAGCTTCTGCTCCCTTGACATCTCCATTTTTACTCAGAATGGAACCCAAAAGCAACCGGGCCACTACCATGGTCCTGGAATCTTTGGATATATCCACACAGCGCTGCAGATAGGCATGGGCGGTATCTACATCTTCCAGGGCTAGATAGGATCGGGCAATGGAGAGGAGCAATAGGTCTGAAGGGTAGCGGATATCCTTTGTTTCTTCGCCTTCTCCTTCTTTTACAGCCTGCACTTCATCTCCCGGATCCAGAGCCAGGGTAAAAGAGGCCACGCTGTTCCGGTAATCCTGTAAGGCCGCATAAGAGAGCCCCAAATACTCAGGGATATCCTGAGCAGTATAGGACGCCCGTCTAGCCTCTTCAAGAAATCTAACCGCTAAATCCGCAAAGCCAAAGCCTTTATAATAATAGGCCTTCCCTAAAACATACTGAACATGCCCATCCACAGCCCCTTCTTTGGATAAGAGGGCTTTCCGCAGGGACCATATACACGTATCTATATAGGTCAGGGTATCAAAATTGTTGATCTGAGCGATGGCAAGCTGATAAGATGAAAATCCATGAAGGATTAAGAGAAAATAATCCAAGGGTTTCTCTTGAAGCATTTCACCGCTTACCCTAAAAACTTCATCATAGGATCCAACTTCCCACAATTGTACCAATTCATTTTTTTCGTTTCCTGCCTTATTACTCCAGGGTATCAGAAATAACAATAAGAGTCCAATGATTAGAATCACAAAAACAGCCACGAAAACGGTATATAAGGTCTGTTTTCGATGCAGATACATACCATAAGCAGACCGAGAATGTCTAGTAATCATATTTTTATAAGGTATACTACATTTGAGGATAAGAAGTCAACGGAAAAGAGAGGGAGCCGAGGAGGAGTGCATGTAAAAATGTATCCAGGAATTTCGTGGATTTTCCTGGATCCGGAAGGGCGTAGATATGAAAAATTCCCATTAAACTATCTCCCAATGGGTCAGGAAAGGTCGAACCTTCGTTTTGGTGCATAGGGTGATAGCCGGTAACCCGGAGGAACACCTCTTGGCTATTTTCTTGTCCTATTACCGGGGCTGTATACTTCTTTGGTCCCTCCAGCAGACGAGATTATTTTAGGTAAGTCTCAAGAGATTCCTTTTTCCAGTTAAAAACATATACGGTCATGGGCCCCTAGTCGGTTCCCTCAGAATATGAGTATAATTTTAAAATAGGGCGCTTGAAAACATACCGTACTGGTATGGTTATATAGTCTGATTGTATCCTGGGGGTCTTATGAAAATCAGCAAAAAAACCTTCGGCCTTCTTTCATCAGGAAAGAAGGTATACCTGTATACCCTGAAAGCAGGGGATCTCTCCTTGTCTCTTTCGTCCTTTGGGGCAAGCCTCACCTCCCTCTTGGTCCCTTCCTGTGATCATGGGAAGGTAGATGTGCTTTTGGGGTATTCTTGCCTAGAAGCCTATACCCATAATACCCCCTATTTCGGGGTTACCATCGGCCGCTTTGGTAACCGGATCGGAAGAGGACGGTTTTCCCTCCAGGGTACTGAGTATGGCTTGAACCAGAACGAAGGAGCCCATACCCTTCATGGGGGCCGCAGGGGTTTTGATAAGCTCCTCTGGAAGGCCGATGCCTATGAAGATCGGGATGGGGTCTTTGTTCGTTTTGAACTGATGAGTCCCGACGGAGATGAAGGTTTTCCTGGTACCTGTAAGGCAGTGGTGAGTTACGGACTTACCAAGACTAACGAAGTGATTGCCGATTACCAGGCCCGAGTAGACGCTCCCTGTCCGGTGAATTTAACCAACCATGCCTATTTCAACCTTGCTGGAGAAGGAAATGGAGACATCCTTTCCCATGAAGCGACCATTCATGCGGATGCTTATGTGCAAGTTGATGCATCCCTGATTCCCACTGGTGAATTAGTCCCGGTTGCAGGGGGACCTTATGATTTTAGGAGCCGTAAATCCATTAAGCAAGATTTTGATGCAGTACCCGGAGGGTATGATCATTGTTTTGTGCTTCAAGCCGAGGCAGGGAAACTGCGGCCCTGCGCAGAGGTTTATGAAAGGAGTTCTGGCAGATCCTTGCGGGTGTTCACCACTCAGCCGGGGGTACAGTTTTATACAGGGAACCAGATCGGTGTCGTTCCGGGGAAAGCCGGTTCAGTGTACACCAAACACAGCGGCTTCTGCCTTGAAACTCAGCACTTTCCAGACGCTCCCAACAAGCCCCAGTTTCCGTCATCGATCTACGGCCCTGAACGGGATTACCATGAAAAAGCTCTCTTTGCCTTTGATTGGTAATGGGGAAGGAACGGTAACTAGGCTCTTTCAAAATCGGACCTTTGGAAAAAGCCCCTAAAATTTTAAATTATAGAAAACATGGCAAAACAGAAAGAAAAAAATATCGCTTCTCCCTTGCAGAAAAAACGATGATATACTATAATAATAGTAAATTTAGTGTTCAATGTAACCGGTCTGGGATGAACTCGAAAGGGTAAGGGTATGAACTTCCCGATGGAACCGCCGGATGATCAGGGGAAATAAAAGGGAATTATTTAAAGAGGAGATTATGGACATCCAACTTCAGGAACTTATTGATAAGATAAAAAAGGATGGAATCGAATCCGCTGCAGAAGAAGCGGCGCGGTTGAAATCTCAGGCCGAGGAACAAGCCAAACGTATCGTCGAAGCTGCCCAGCGAGACGCGGCTGCCATCATTGCCAAGGGAAAAGTAGATGCTGAACGGCTGGAAAAGGCGGGTGTTGTAGCGCTTGAGCAAGCCTCCCGGAATCTCGTCTTAGCTTTTAAGGGTGAAATTCAGGCGCTTTTAGATACCATTATTGCCCAACGGTTGAGGGAATCCTATACCGAAGATACCCTCAAGGCGGTCCTCCCTGACTTGATAAAGGCGTGGGTTGCCAAAGGAGGGGATAAGCTGGATCTTATCCTCAGTGAAGGGGCGCTCAAAAACCTGGAGGCCTATTTTAATGACCAGCTTGCCGCTGTATTGGCCCAAGGGCTTGAGCTCAAATCCAGCCGGAATCTGGCTGCAGGTTTTCGTATTGCCCATAAGGATGGTTCTGCTTATTATGATTTCTCCGCTGAATCCGTAGGGACGTTGCTTTCCGCATATCTTAACCCTCGGCTAGGGGAAATTTTGAAACAAGCGGTAAAAGGAAATTAGGCGGTGGCTTATTATTATTTAGTGTCCCAGCTTCCCTATCTCATCTATGGCCAGACAGTACCGTTGTCTTCGGTTCAGTTCAAGTCTCTCTGTAAAACCGCGCTGCGTCCGCAGGATGCGGCCCTGTTGGATTGGTGTACTTTAGACCCGGATCCTGAAGCGCTGCTTCTGGGGGAAGGGAAGGCTGGTTCATATCGGGACGCGCCTCGGGCTACCTCATCCCCCTTCATCAATAAGTGGCGGCATTGGGAGCGGGCTTTGCGGTTGAACCTTGCCCGGTACCGGGCCCAGGCTTTGGGACAGGAAGGGGCTGCACCGGTGGATCCGCCGGAAGATCCGGTGGAAGTAGGGGCCCTTGCCAAAGCTGCCCTGGGTTTAGAATCACCGTTAGAAGCGGAACTTTTCCTTGACCAGGCCCGGTGGAATGCCCTTGAAGCCATGCAGGGGTTTGATTATTTTGGAGTTAATACTATCTATGCTTATCTTCTGAGGCTGCTCCTCATGGAACGGCGCGTTTCATTCAACGCAGAGGAAGGGTTTGTGGCGTATAAAGGGCTTTATACCGCTATCATGGCGGCTGCCGGTGGACTTGCGTCAGAAGGCGGAGGAGTGTCTGAAATCAGTATTGAATCGGGAGAACCGAAATGACCGGAACAAAAGGAACAGTGGTAGCCGTTAACGGAAATATGGTGAGCGTCCGTTTTGAAGGCGCCGTTTCTATGAATGAAGTTGGCTTTGTTAAGGTTGCCGACAAGTTGAAAAGTGAGGTCATCCGTATTCGGGGTGATATTTCTCAACTTCAAGTTTTTGAGATTACCAAGGGTATCGCCGTGGGCGATCAAGTGGAATATTCCGGGGATATGTTGGCGGTAGAGTTGGGGCCCGG